>JBLGCM010000173.1:0-4699 GCA_047617345.1 Natronomonas sp.
ACGGGCCGATTCGAGCGCGAGATCTCGGCCGCGTTCACGAAAGAGGATCTCGCAGCAATCTGCGAAGCTGTCGGGTGTGATATCGACCGTGGTTCTTTACCCCCGAAGCCGCAAATGCGGGCAGACATTCTATCCGAAATCGAGATAGGCGACGACGATGAGACCGCCGGGACTGGACGACCGTTCCGGAAGGCAAAACTCGAAGCGATTGCAGAGTTTCTCGACGGCTAGAATCCGGATCAGCTGGTCAATGTCCGTCCGCCGAGAGATGAATCCCGGTGACTCAGCCAGCGACGACCGGACTAATCGCCAGCACGCAGCCGCCGGCAGCGACGAGATAATCAGCCCGGGAGAACTGGAGTTGCGGTAGCGTCGGGTTCCACGCGAAACAGCGCGCCTCCAGGGCGACGGCGAGTCGGTCCGACCGGTCGAACGCTCGCCGGAGTGACAGGGCGACGGTTCGTCCGGCCCGCTTGTAGAAGGGTCGCTGGTCACCGCCGCGGACCGCCAGCGCATCGCGCACCTCCCGAACGTCGCCCCGGAGCACCGGGACATATCGGACCGTGAGCGCGACACCGGTCCCGATAAGTTGGCCCGCCCGGCCCGGAATCGTTCGCTGAATTGCACTTCGCGTCTCTCGAACCGGCGTCGCGTGGATGTACGCCGCACTGACTAGCAAAATCGGGACGACGCGGGCGACGGACAGACCGGACTCGGCAGCCCGAGCCACCCGAAACCACGGTGCACCGGCGGTCGTCCCCGCGATAAGAGGGGCAATCACCAGCACGGCAAGAACGACACGATAGGACCACAGTGCTTGCAGGACCGGCAGACCAGCGGTCCGGACGGCGACCGCGCCGAGAACGAACAGGCCGAGCAGTCGCGGCACCGACGGTCCGACGAACGCCGCAATTGCGAACCCGAACTGGAAGAGGAGCTTCGAGCGCGGATCGAGGCGGTGGATCACCGAGTCGCCGGGATTGTACGCGAGCATCTCACCACCCGTCCGGAACGCGAACGTCGATATCGCGGAGCCTGTCCGCAGCCGAGTCGGGAGAGGAGTCGAAGGCGACCGCACCGTCCCGCAGTCCGATCACCCGGTCGGCCCGCGAGCGCAGGTCCCGCAGGTCGTGTGTGACGACGACGATGCCGACACCCTGTTCTGCGAGGCCATCGAGATAGCCGAGAACGGACCGCTGTGCCGGCCAGTCCAGTCCGGTAAAGGGCTCGTCGAGGACGAGGTGATCCGGTTCCATCGCCAGCGCTCCGGCGATGGCGAGGCGGGCCTGTTCGCCGCCGGAGAGTGTCTCGATCGGCTCTTCGCCCCGACCGTCGAGGTTCACCGCCGCCAGCGCGTCCGCGACACGTCTGTCGATCTCTTCATGAGCCAGCCCGAGATTTTCCGGCCCGAAAGCCACGTCCGCGCCGACAGTTGCGGCGACGAACTGCGAGCGCGGGGACTGAAACACCATCCCGACGGCGGTCCGGGCCGCGACGGGATTCGCTTCTACGGGTGTGCCGTCGACGAACACCGACCCGCTGTCAGGGTCGAGCAGTCCGTTGAACTGCCGGATCAGCGTCGTCTTGCCGCTCCCGTTGGCCCCCGTGAGAACGACCCACTCCCCGTCGATGGTCAGCGAGATGTCGTCCAGTACCGTCTCGCCGTCGTAGCTGTAGCTGAGGTTCTCGACGGTGATCATGCGCGGCTGAGCAGTTCGCCGCTGCTGGCGACGACGGCGGCCGTGATTGCAATCTTCAGCAGATCACCGACGAAAAACGGGGCCATGCTGCCCGTCGCTTCGACAAGGGTCAGACCGGTAACGAGAGATATCCACCCGATACCGACCGCGTATATCGGGGCCAGTCCCGCGAGCAGAGCCGCAACCACCCACCGGAACGGAAGTGTCTCGACCGGGCGGGGCGAGAGGCGCCGGTGTGCGACTGCTCCGATCACCGCTGCGCCGGCGATAAACCCCAGCAGGAAGCCGCCGGTCGGACTCGCGATGACACCCAACCCGGCCCCTGCATTCGAGAAGACGGGCGCACCCGCGACGCCGGCGAGTACGTACAACCCCAGTGCGAACCCGCCCCACAGCGGCCCCAAAAGGAGTCCGGCAAAAAACGCGCCGAACGGCTGGAACGAGAAGGGAATCCCCCCCGGAAGCGGGATCGAAAACTGCGCCAATACCCCCGTCAACGCGGCGATGACGACTGCGCCGCTCAGACTGCGGATCGTCTTCTCCTCGATGAGTTCGACTGTCTCTGTCCCGTTTCGTGCCATACGAGAAGAGCCGTCGTCAACAGTGTTGAAAACTCCGGTTTACGATGGAGTCAAAGGAGAGACGTCCGCTTATCGGGCCGCCGCCGCGACGCGCTCTTTTTCCTCTTTTTGATCGACCGCGTAGGTACCGACATCGTTGCTCGCCGCGCCGATGAGCTGACGGGCCAGCGCGTCTTCAGCGTCGGTCTCGGTCTTGAACGAGTCGTTGTAGACGCCCTCGGCGAGGAACTTCAGGGCCTGATCGACCCGTCGCTGCGGGGAGACATCGACCGCTTTCGGGACGGAGATACCGCCGTACTTGAGTCGGACCGTCTCCTCGCGTGGGGCGGAGTGCTCGACAGCCTGAACGAGGATCTGGACTGGGTTCTCCTCGGTTCGCTCCTCGATAATCTCGAAGGCGTCCCGGGTGATCTGGGTCGCGAGCTGTTTCTTGCCGGTGTTCTCGTCGGTCTGCATCAGCCGGTTGATCAGCCGCTCGACGATACTGATCTGGCTCTTTTTGAACTGCTTGTCGGCGTGACGGCCCATCGTGTTGGCGATTGGCGTCACGTTGATGTACCGTTCGGTGGAGACGTCGGAGAACTCGATTTCTTCGACGTCGTACTTGCCGAACAGTTTGGCGTTCGCTCCCTCGCTGTCTGCCGGCGCGTCCGGCTCTGGTTGTTCCGTGGACATGTTATCGCACCGGTTTCTCCGCGTTTCCGCGCACGAGTTCGATCATCGATACGCCGTTGACCTTCTCGACTTTGTAGTTGACACCGGAGAGGTCGCCCATCGCGCGACCCTTCGCGCCGCCGATTCCGGCGACGGTGACTTCGTCGTGTTCGTCAATAAAGGAGATAGCGCCGTCACCGGGGCAGAAAGCCGTCACCTGCTTGCCGTTTTTGATCAACTGGACCCGGACGCACTTTCGGATCGCGGAGTTGGGCTGTTTCGCTTCGATACCGACCTTCTCGAGGACGATGCCACGCCCCTGAGGAGCGCCTTCGAGGGGGTCAGACTGCTCGGCCAGGCCCCGCTCGCGGCGCGCGTAATCAGAGTCGGACCACCGGTGTTGTTGGCGGTCCTTTTTCAGCTTGCGCGCGGCGTATTTGCCGTTTGCCATAGTGCGTACTGCTATCTGACGGAGCCACTTAAGGATCCCCATTCGATGCGCCGTACGGGAGTCTATATCACCGCTCGCTGAGGAACCGAGACGGTTCGGAGCGTCAGCTATTCGACCAACTCGAACTCGATGGCTGCGCCCTGCCCGAAGCCGACACACTCCGTCGCGATGCCGCGGTCGACGCCCCGGCGGTGCATCTCGTGAATGAGCGTCACGGGCAGGCGCGCACCCGACGCGCCGAGCGGGTGGCCAATGGCGATTGCGCCGCCGTTGACGTTGAGGATATCGTGATCGATACCCAATTCGTCTGCGGAGGCGATCACCTGACTCGCGAAGGCTTCGTTGAGTTCGACCAGTCCGTAGTCGTCGATGGTCCGGCCGGCGCGTTCGAGCATATTCTCGACGGCGGGGATCGGACCGATACCCATCGTCGTCGGATCGACGCCGGCGACGCCGCTCATTCCGACTTCCGCGAGAATTTCGAGGTCGTTGTCCTTGGCGAACTCCTTGCTGGTAACGAGGACCCCCGCCGCGCCGTCGGAGATCTGCGAGGCGTTACCCGGCGTCACCGTGCCGTCTTCTTCGAAGACCGTCGGGAGTTCGGCGAGTTTCTCCGCGGTCGTTCCCGGGCGGATGCCCTCGTCTTCGGTGACCGTTACTTCGTTGCCGTCTTCGTCGTGGCCCGTGATGGGGACGATTTCCTCCTCGAATCGGCCTTCCTCGGTCGCCTCGACGGCCCGTTGCTGGCTGCGAGCACCGTACTCGTCTTGCTCCTCGCGGGACACGTCGTACTGCTCGGCGACTTTTTCTGCAGTTGCGCCCATCGGCAGGTTCTCCGCCCCGTAGCGCTCGTACATCTTGGGGTACATCTTGTCCGCACCCTCGCCCATCTTCACCATGCTCATGCTCTCGACACCGCCGGCGAAGACCGCGTCTCGGCGGCCCGCGGCGACCGCGTCGGCGGCGGTCATGATCGTCGTCGCCGAGGAGGCACACTGGCGGTCGATGGTCGTACCCGGGACGCTCTCGCCGAGTGCAAAGATGGCAATCTGCCGGGCGATGTTCGTCGCCTGCTGTTCACGGGTCTGTGCGCACCCCCACATCAGGTCGTCGATCTGCTCGGTTTCCAATCCGGTATCCTCCATGATCGACTCGACGACCGCAATCGAGAGATCTTCCGGCCTGATATTGCGAAGCAGTCCGTCCTCTTTGCCCTGTGGTGTCCGTGTCGCACCGACGATGACTGGTGTGTTCGCTGGCATATCCCCATGTTCACGCTTTAGTTATAACAAACTTTGGCTACAAAGCAGAAA
>JBLGCM010000174.1:0-4683 GCA_047617345.1 Natronomonas sp.
GGTACTGGTCACCGGCGCGACGGGGTTTGTCGGACTCAACGTTGTCCACGGCCTCGACAGTGATGAGTTCGATCTCGTTGCACTGCTACGTCCCGGGACGACTGACCGGCGACTTCCCGACGACGTCGACACAGTCGACGGAGACGTTCGAGACCCAGAGACCCTTCGGTCACCACTGGAGGCTGTCGACGCCGTCGTCCACCTCGCTGCCGCGGTGTATCCCGGACAGGACATGACCGGCGTCAACGTCGAGGGAACGAGAAATCTCTTCGAGGCGGCAGACGAGGCAGGTGTCAGCCGCGTTATCTTCACAAGCACAATCGGCGCGCATCCGGACGTCCCCATCGACGCGGAATCGGCGTATCAAACCTCGAAAGCACAGGCAGAGGAACAGCTCACCGAGAGCGAATACGGGTTCGAGTATACCATTCTCTATCCGACGTACGTCCTCGGCCAGCGGGATTACCGGCTCACCCGGTACGAGATGGTCCGCCCGGTCGCCGCGAACCGGATCCTCGTACCGCCACTGTACACCTACGACGACTACAACATCGTCCACGTCGACGACGTTGTCGGCACAATCGAGTACGCGTTACAGAGCGGCGGTCGGCAGCGCTACATCATCTCCGGGCCGAATGTCGACAGTGTGCGGGTACTGCGGGCCGTGGCGAACTCGCTGGACGGGGCCTGCCGCGTCGTCAGCGTTCCCTACCGATTGACGAAGTACGGCATCGTTCCAGTCATCAACGTGCTTTACCGGGCCGGTATCTCCCCCGTACAGGGGTCGAGCTTTGCGGACCGCGGGGATTTCGGGACGCTCGAACCCGAGCTCACCGAACGGGCGCCTGTCGAGCAGCGCGGCTGGAAATCTGCAATCGACGACACGCTGGCGTGGTATCGCCGCGTCGGCGTCGTATAAATGCGTGAGCGTTCCCGCGGCAGGGGCCCGGTTCGTCCCGTCTCACGGCCGACGGTCCCGCGCCGGTTGAACTTCGCCCGGGCCGGTGGGCTGTTGTTGGTGCTCGAAGTGGTTGGCGCGGCTATCGGGTTCGTCAGTACGGTGTATTTTGCCACAGTGCTCGGCGCGGTCTCACTCGGCATCTTTTTTCTGTTCGAGGCGTTGTTGGCCACGCTGGCGACGTTTTCCGATTTCGGCCTCCGGGGGGCTGTCGAAAAGCGAATCAGTGAGACCGACGATCCGGGTGAAGCCGGGGCGATGGTCACAGCGACGATCCTGCTCAAACTCGTGCTTTTGAGTGCATTTGGGGTCGTCGTCATGCTGTTTCGGGGACCGATCAACGCCTACATCGGTGCGAATGTCGCGGCCCCCCTCATCGGAGCGGCAGTCGTCTACGAACTGTCGAGTCTCACAGTCCACGTATTGCGTGGTGAGTTGCGAGTCGGCGAGACGGCGCTGTTGTACTTTCTCCGATTGGTCTCGTACGTCGGCGTCGCGGTGGTTTTGATCCAGTTGGGATACGGCGTCAGCGCGCTCATCTACGGACTGCTCGTGAGTTACGTCGTCCTCCTCGTCTCGGGTGTGACACGCGTCGAGACATCGCTCGTTCGCCCGTCCCGTCGGCATTTCCTGTCGCTGCTTGCCTACGCGAAGTACAACGGAATCTGGGCGCTCGGCGGCCACGTGTACAACACGATGGATCTGCTCGTCATCGGCTTCTTTCTGAGTCAGGCCCACGTCGCTGGCTACGAGATCGCGTGGCGGCTCACGCTGATGGCGTCGCTTTTCGGCGGCATCGTCGGGAATACAGTGTTTGCACAACTCAGCGCTTGGACCGCACACGAGGAGTTCGACCGCGTTCAGGCGACGGTTCGGGAATCGATCACGGCGTCACTGTTTTTCGTCATCCCTTCGTTTTTCGGCGTGCTCGTACTCTCGCGGGACATCCTGGGCGTCGTCTTCGGCCCGGAGTATCTCCTCGCAGCGGGTGCCCTCGTCGTTTTGATGGGTGAGAAACTAGTCGCCGGCGTAAACGTGGTCTTCGACGCAGCAGTCCGCGGGTTCGACCGCCCAGACATCGGGGCGTATGCGACGGTCGGTTCGCTCACACTGAACGTCCTCCTGAACGTGGCTCTGGTCCCACGGTACGGACTCGTTGGGGCCGCCGCCGCGACCGGCATCGCGATGGCGCTCAACACGCTGGTCTTGGGCGTTTTCTTCGACAGATTACTTCCCATCTCGATCGCGTGGAACGACATCGGGTGGTGTATTGGAGCCGGTATCGGGATGGCAGCCATCCTCGCCGGGGTTGGAGTGATCGTCCGACCGACAACGCTGCTCGTACTCGTCGGTCACGTCTTAGTCGGCGGTCTCGTGTACACCGCTCTCGTGTTGGCGTCTCCGTCGCTCCGGCGAAAAGTAATCGGAAACGTCCGGGCATTCATCGGCTGACCGTCTGGTAGATTGTCAGTCGTCTTCGACGATCCGATAGACACGTCCCGCATTTCGAGAGGTGAACCCCTCGCTGAGCGAGGCATTGGTCCCGAGAATGTACATTTCGCCGTCGTTGTCGCGGCCGAGCGAGAGGACATTGATGTCGAGTTCCTCCTCCGCCAGAGTCGCAAATCGGACCTCTCGCATCGGCCACGTATCCCCGTCAGGCGTCGCCGCGATAAGCCGACCGGACGGGGACGTAAACGACCGGGTATATATTCCAAAGAGGTACTCCCCCCGAAGCTCCGAGACTTCATCGCCTCGATAGACGTTCCCGCCGACCACCGCGAATCCGACCGCACGGTCGTCGTCGAAGTGCGGGAACTCGGCGACAGGATCGACGAACGGGTCACCGCGTTCGGAGACGTCCGGGCAGTCATTCGGTGGCACTCCTGGCTGTGCCGGGTTGTGACAGCTACTCCCCTCCTTGACTGCCCACCCGTGGTTCGTCCCTCGCTCAACGACAGTAATCTCCTCGAATAGTTCCTGTCCGACATCGCCGACAGTGAGCATCCCGTCGTCGAACCCGATCCGATACGGGTTCCGGAACCCCCACGCGTAGTACTCGTCTCTCCCCTCCTCGTCGACTAGTGGATTGTCGTCGGGAATGCCGTACGGGAGGTCTCCGTCGCGTTCGTCCACGTCGAGTCGAACAACACTGCCGTTGAGATTGTTCGAGACGTTCTGGCCTTTCGAGGGATTGAGACCGTCGCCGAATGAGGTATACAGGTACCCGTCCGGCCCGAACGCCAGACCGCCGGCCTGGTGGAGCGGTCGGAGCCACGGGATATCCAGCAGCACGCGCTCGGAGTTCGGATCGGCGTTACCCCCGTCGGTAACGCTGAACTCCGAGAGTATCTCGCGGTGATCGGCGTCCACGTCTCCCGCAGGTGTGCTGTACCGGACGTAAAACAGGCCGTTGTCCGCAAATTCGGGATGGAAGGCCAACCCGAGAAGACCACGTTCGTCGGCTGACACCCAGGTCGGAAGATCCGTCCCGAGGTCGATAACGCGGTCTCGCAGGTCCAGAAACGGCTCATCGCGGAGTTGTCCGTCCTCGTGGACGTAAATGATCCCCTGTTGGTCGCCGATGAACAGCCTGTCATCGTGGGGCGGAACTGCGAACACGTTCGGTAAGAGTAACCCCTCGGCGATAGTCTCGACCGCGACCGTGGGCCCCGGGTCGAAAAACGACCGCTCGTCTCCGTTCCCGTCGTCGCCGTCACCGTTGTCCGATCCATCGCCGTTGCCCGAGTCGTCGCCGTCGCCGTTGTCGTCGGTTCCGGCACAACCGGCCAGCCCGCCCATTGTTGAGCCGGCCGCCGTCGCAGCAAGAAGCCGCCGACGGGTTACGCCGTCGGCCCCGTCGGTTTCAGAAATGGTACTGTCTCGTCTTTCGAGATGTGGTGAATTATACATTAGTATCCTTCCTTAGGCAGTCCCGAAGTCGTACTGTAGCCGGAGTATAGGCGCGAGTGTTATTAAGAATACGTATGCGACAACGTGCCGGGACACTCGGACCGAGTGAGAGGGCACGGTCCGTAGCGATTGCCGTGATTGGTCTCGTGACCGTGACACCCGATCGGCTGTTTCGCGGGCTGGACCTACAGATTGTACCGACCAAGCGGTGAAGAGTCACAGCAATCGCGGTCAGGTTTCACCGACAGAAAGCCGACCAGAACGGATGCCCAAACAGTTCACGGACGGTCTGATCGCGGAGTGACTGCAGTGTTTCCGGACTTGCGGACACAGCGCCAACGGCTGATCGAAACGGCTTCGGGACCGCCCCGGGAAAGGTCTTGCCGAAGTCAGCCCATCCGACACCGGCAGGCCGCCAACCCGTTTTGAGAGGCCTGGCAGCGAGTAGGTCGGCCGTCGGCATCTTCCCCGCTGTGAGGGCCGTAAAGGCATCGTCCGCGACGACGCCGAACCCGGAGGGTGTTCTGGGGAGCGGAGCGTGCCAGTCCAGTTCCGGCAGCAACGGCACATCGTATTCTCGGGCATAGGCCCGTATCGGGTTCGCGGTGTGATTCCCCCGCGCGAGATGGTTCAACGGGGCCGGGTAGCCGGTGGTATACCCGAGCGCGACGTCGAACGGTTCCGCCTCTGTCCGGTCGAGAAGGGCCCGTAATCGTGTATCGGAGAACCCGAGCGTCGGAAACCGCGGATGGGCAGGGGCGATCCACGCAGCGTCGCGACCGAGCGTACAGAGTTCCTCGAGTGAGCACGCT
>JBLGCM010000175.1:0-4645 GCA_047617345.1 Natronomonas sp.
TCACCGACCTCGATGCGAACCGTCCGGCTATCTTCGAGTTGGACGCTGATCGACGACGGATCTCGCCCCGGTAGATCCGCCTTGACGAGTATCTCGTCGTCGGCATCGATCACGTCGACCGGGAGTCGGTCGGCCAGCGGACCGCCGAGTTGAGAGAACTGATCGAACAGCTCTTCGATCTCCGAGAATGGATCCGTGCGATCTGTCATACCAGAAACTACACCGTCATCCGGTATAAGCGTGCCGCGATCAGCCGAGAGAACGGACCAGCAGACCGACCGCTCCCTACTCAGCCCTGGTAGGGGTGGTACTCCATCCCCTTGTGTTTGAGTTCGTTGCGCTTGTCCTCCAAAAAGGAGTACACCGTCCCGTGCGGTGCGCCTTCGAGCAGCATCTCGGCCGCCTCCCGGACGGCCTCGACCTGCTGGGGGCCGCCGATAACGCCGAGTGTCGAGCCGTAGATCGCGACCGACGCGCCGGTGAGTTCCTCCATGAGTTCGCGTGTCCGCCCGCCTTCGCCGATCAGTCGGCCCTTCTGGCGGCGCAGGTCGTTCTTGTTTCGCGAGGCCGCCTCGATGTCGACCAGCTCGAACATCATCATGTCGTCTTCCAGCAGACTGAGCGCGTCCTCCGGGGAGAACCCGCGGCCGATTGCTTTCACGATATCCGGCCCTTTCAGCCCCAGCACCGGGTCGCCGACCTTCTCGATGCGGACGTTACCAGACTCCGAGTCGATATCAAGCCGCACCTCCGCCTGCTCTTCGATCTCCCGCATCGTCTCCCCACCGCGACCGATCAACACGCCGATCCGGTCGTCGGGAACCTTCACATGCTGCATAATATGCTTGAGTGTAGTCGATTGTACTGTTAAAGTCCTTCGGGTGCGGGCGGTAGAACCGGGCCTTTCGCCCGGGTAGGCCGGGCAGTATTCCCCAGAGCCGAGGTGGGCGAGTTAGTCAAATTCTGTCCACCGCGTGAGTGTGACTGCCCCCCCCAGAAAGATAACTGCGAGGAGACACAGTACGCCGAACGTGAGCGCAACTCCGTCCGTCGAATCGAGGATCATCAACTGTCGGAGGCTCCGATGGTAGTGCGTAACGGGACTGAACTCGGCTATCGACTGCACTGTCGGTGGCATGAGATCCAGCTCCCAGAAGATGCCCGAAATGAACATCAACGGGAGCGCAATCCCGCCCCCGAGACTGATCGCCGATCCCGGTTCACGGATCAGCGTTCCGACGATCATCCCGAGCGCAGTGAACGCGACCGCGCCGAGAACGATCAACGCCACCGAGAACACGCCCGGAATCGCCCGCACGCCGAACACAACCCAGGCGACAGCAATCATCACGCCCGTGAGCACCACGGCCAGGATCGACTGCTGGAGGACGTTCGCCAGAATCCACTCGTGGCGCCGCAGCGGCGTCGCAGCGAGGCGTTTGAGTGTCCCATCGCGTTTGAACTGCGCCACCGCCGAGGGGACAGTCATCACGCAGTTGATGAGGATCATCGCGACGATGAACGCGGGCAAGAAGTAATCCGCCGCGCCCAGGCTCTCGTCGCCACGCTCTTCGGCTGACAGTCCGACAGTCGGTCTCTGAACCCCGATTGACCGGTCGTTGAACGTGGCGATGATGCTGTCGAGGACGCTGGCGACTGGTGCGGCGGCCTCGTCGTCCGGCGTCGTCAACAACGCCAGTTCGACCGACCCGTTCGCTGTCCCGTTCGCTCCCTGCTCTTCGAGTGCCGCCATCCCGCGTTCGACGGATTCCCGATCTGAGTCCGAGAGGTTGGACTCCGCCCGGGCAATCGTATCCCGCATGACCGCCATGCGGACGCGGCCGCTCTCTGCGCGAACGCGCTCGTCGAACCCCTCCGGAATGACTAGCACCCGCTGGTAGCCGGTCGTCTCCTCCAGTTGCTCCGTCTCCGAGAGGTTCAGTTCCGAGTCGACGTGTTCGACAGTGATCGGGTCGGCCGCCTCCATCGCGGCGACGAGTTCGGCGGACAGTTCCGTGGGCTCGCCGTCGGTTTCCTGCAGATCGTTGTTCTGGACAGCAACCGTGAATTCTGTGGCCCCGCCGCCGAACACGAACCCGAAGATCAACAGCAGGAGCAGGGGGAAAAGCGCCGCGAAGAAGACCGCCTCCCGATTGCGTATCCAGTCGCGCAACAGCGTCGTCGTCAGACTCACGATCCGTTTCATCGTAGCTCCCCGCTCGTCCCGAGGGTTCCTCCGGCGAGTTCCAGGAACACGTCGTCCATCCCCGCGCTCACGAGGTCGATTGTACTCACCGTACCGAGTTCGTGGAGTTTACTGAACGTTTCCTGTGCGGCCTGCCGGTCGTCGAAGACGCCGACGAGGTCGTCGGTTTCGTTGCGGTAGGTGCGCTGCGCGGCCTCGGCAAGCGTTGTTTCGATCCGGTCGTCTGTGTGATTCTCAGTCCGGACGACGAGTTTCACGCTCGGGGCGTACTCTTCGATAAGCGCCGAGACCGAATCGACCGCTTCGAGACGGCCGTCGACGAGGAGTGCGACCCGGTCGGCGAGATATTCGATTTCGTCCATGTAGTGAGTCGTCAACACGACTGTCGTCCCGAGGTCCGTCACCCGGCGGATCTGGTTCCACGTCTCCCGTCTGGCCGCCGGATCGAGGCCGGTCGTCGGTTCGTCGAGAAAGAGAATTTCCGGGCCGCTGACCAGCGCCATCGCGATACCGGTCCGCCGCTGGTAGCCGCCGGAGAGCGCGTGAAACGGTTTGTCGGCGTAGCCGTCGAGGCCGAGATGACCGATGACCTCTTCGACCGAGTTCGTCCCGGTGTGGAGGTCCCGAATCAGCGCAATATTCTCTCTGACGGTCAACCGATCGAACGTGTGAAATGACTGTGGAACGACGCCGATCCGATCTTTTAGCTCGATCGGGTGTTCGTGAACGTCCAACCCGAGAAGGGTCGCGGTTCCGGCGGTCGGCGTTCGCAGCCCCTGCAACATCTCGACGGTAACCGTCTTGCCAGCCCCGTTCGGACCGAGGAGTCCGAAGATCTCGTTTTCGCGGACATCGAATGATATCCCGTCAACAGCGACCGTCGATCCGTACTCCTTGCGGAGGCCGGTAACCTCGATGACCGGGTCAGCGCCGGAACTCTCCATTGTTCGACGCGTCGATAGGCGCCGATAAAAATCCACCGGAGTTGTCACTTCTCCTCCAACTTTACCCGCTCACTCCGTTCGCGTCCCTGACGAGAGACCCAGACGCTGCCGGTCCGGCAACAAAACTCGCTCGCCTTGCTACGCCTTCGCTACGGGCTCAGGCGTTGGCGGTCCCGCGGGAAGAGAACGGCCTCTCGAATGTTGTCCAGGCCGAGCATCGTCATCACGAGTCGCTCGGCGCCGAGCCCCCAGCCGGCGTGGGGCGGCATGCCGTACCGGAACATCTTGGTGTAGTACTCGAAGGCTTCGGGGTCGAGCCCCTGCTGCTCGAAGCCCTCGACGAGTCTCTCGAAGCGGTGTTCGCGCTGGCCGCCCGAGACCAGTTCCATCGACGGGTGCATCATGTCAAAGCCCGTCGAGATCTCCTCGTCGCCGTCGTGGTCTTTGATGTAGAAGGGCTTGATCTCGCTGGGCCAGTCGGTGATGAAGTAGTGTTCGCCGACCGCCTGGCCGAGCGCGTGTTCGGCCTCCGTCGAGAGGTCGTCGCCCCACACGAGCACCTCGTCGAGTTCGCCCGTGGCGTTGATCCGTTCGAGGGCGTCCTCGTAGCTGATGCGCGGAAAGTCACCCTGGGGAACCTCGAACTCCTCGTCCAGACCGAGCGCCTCCAGCTGGTCCTGACAGTTCTCTGCGACACCCTCGTAGGCGGCCTTGACGACGGTCTCGCAGGCGTCCATCGCCTCTGTCTGATCGTAGAAGGCCGACTCGAAGTCGATAGAGGTCGCCTCGTTGAGGTGTCGCGGCGTGTTGTGCTCCTCGGCGCGGAAGATCGGGCCGATCTCGAAGACTCGCTCCAGTCCGGAGCCGACCATCAGCTGTTTGAACAGCTGCGGGCTCTGGTTCATAAAGGCCTCCTCGCCGAAGTACGTGATCGGGAACAGCTCAGTGCCGCCCTCTGTTCCTGTTGCGACGATTTTCGGCGTGTTGATCTCCGTACACCCCAGCGTTCGGAAGGCCTCGCGGACGGAGCGAAGCATCTCCGCGCGGATCTCGAAGATCGCTTTGATCTCCGCTTTGCGGAGGTCGAGCGTCCGGTTGTCGAGTCGAGTCGGCAGTTCGGCGTCGACCTTGCCAGAGGGATCGAGCGGCAGTTCGGGGTCGGCTTCGGCGATGACTGCCATCTCCTCGGGGACGATCTCGACGCCCGTCGGAGCGCGGTCTTCTTTCTCGACAGCGCCCGTCACGGAGACAACGCTCTCGCGCTGGACGTTCAGGCCGGTCTCGACGAGGTCGTCGTCCATCTCGTCTTTCTCGAATTTGACCTGGATTTTCCCGGAGTTGTCTCGGACGATTACGAACGCAATCCCGCCAAGATCTCTGATCTCGTGAACCCACCCGGCGACGGTGACGGTGTCGCCCGGTGTCGCGTCTGCTGTATACGTGCGCGATTCCATGGACTCTCTTTTTGGGTCGCGTAACTTAAGTCGGTCTCTTT
>JBLGCM010000176.1:0-4609 GCA_047617345.1 Natronomonas sp.
TCCCCCGGTTCTCCCGGTCTGCTGTTAAACCTTGTCCACAGGGCTTCCATTTTTTACCGAAATTCGAAATATCCCGTGTATCGTTATCTAATACAGAGTGTCGGACACTTGCGTAAATTGCGAGGTGTTCGGCGCTATGTCTCAGTCTGTTTCGTTGTCGATCACGTTCCGGTACCGCCGTCCCGCGTCGGTTTCGGCGACGAGTTCGTCACGGATCCTGCGGGAGATCCAGTCGCCGCCGTCAGTTGGCGGATCCGCAGGCGGCCCCGAAAACGACGGGCTTCGCAGGTCGTCCGGGAGATATCGCTCGTAGACCGGCAGGCGTTCGCGCAGCGGTACGCCGGCCTCGTCGGCGATGGTCTCAAGGTGGTCCAACGCCGGCCACGCGTAGTCCGGATTGATATGGTCGTCGGTAACCGGCGAGACGCCGCCGAGGTCGTCGATCCCGCAGTCGACCACCTCGCCGGCGGGCGCGAGATTCGGCGGGACCTGCAGGGACACGTCCTCGGGCAGGGCCCCCCGAGCCATCGCGACCGTCCGTCGAAGCGTCTCCAGGCCGGGTTCGCCGCCGCGCCAGCGTTCGTTTTCGACCACCGGCTGGACGATCACCTCCTGGATGTGGCCGTACCGTTCGTGTAGATCGCGGATCGCGAGCAGGCTCTCGGCGCGGTCGCGCCGGTCCTCGCCGATGCCGACGAGGATACCGGTGGTGAAGGGAACGCCGAGTTCGCCGGCCGTCTCGATGGTCCGGATGCGCTGGTCGGGCGTCTTCACCCGGGGCCCGCTGTGTGCGGCCACGTCGGCGGTCGTTTCGAGCATCACGCCCATGCTCGCGTTCAGATCCGCGACGGCAGCCATCTCCTCGCGGGTCTGGTCGCCGGGATTCGCGTGGGGAAGCAGGCCCTCCTCCAGCCCGATCCCGCAGGCCTCGCGGAGATAGCTGTGGATCGTCTCGTGGCCGTACTCCGCGAGTTGCTCGTAGATCTGCGTGTAGCGCTCGTCGGGATCGTCGCCGAAGGTGAAAAGCGCCTCCGTACAGCCCGCCTCCGCACCCTCACGGACGATATCGCGGATCTCCTCGGGCGAGAGCAGCGACGCTTCGCCGGGCGGATCGAAGTACGTACAGTACGTACAGGTGTACCGGCAGGCAGTCGTCAACGGAACGAAGACGTTGCGCGAAAACGAAAGGTGATCAGCGGGGTCGACGTCTGTCGGCCGGACGGCTATCAGGTCGTCGATAGCTCCGGCCGGGATGTCGATGGTGTCGACGCTCACAGTATGGGATGGGAGCCAGATGCTCAAAGGAGTCACGAAAACGAGCCAGCCATGGGAGTAGGGCTGGCCGACTGCGCCAAGAGCGGTGGAGCCTGGCACGGTCGCGGGTGCGCGGCGCGAGACACGTACCCGTGCACGGGTCGGCCCGTGCAGTAGTGGGTACGCACTCTCGGGTCAAAAAGTTTCTTGCTGCGTCAGACGTCCGTCAGCGACGCTGAAATCACTGAACGGTACACCGACCGCCGCGGGTGTCGATCTCGAACCCCTCGCTGTCGAGCCATGCCGCGGCCTCGCCGCTGCTGTGAAGTATCACCTCTGCCAGATCCGCCCGTTCGTCGATGTCCACTGCGAGCCGAAACGAATCGAGCGTGCGGACGGTCGCGCCGCAGCTCTCTGCCCGACGGCGGTGTTTCCGGTAGGATCCGTCGTGATAGTCCACGCGGAACTCGGGGTGGCGCGAGCAGAAAGCGTTCGTTCCCCCGCCGAGACCCGGCGCGAGGACGACCCCTCCCTCGGCACTGAGAAGGCGGTCGACCGTTTGGGGGGTGACGAGCGGGAGGTCGGCCATCACGACCGCCACGGGCGGTGACCGCGAGTCGAGGCCGGCGTTGACAGCCTCGGTGAGCGGACGACTATCGACGGCGACCGGGCGGGATCGGTCGAGGTCTGCGGTGCTCAGTATCGTCGGGTCGTGGCCGGCCGCGTCGACTGCATCGAGAACGTCGGTGAGCATCGCCTCGGCGAACTCTCGGCGCTGGTCGAGCGAGAGAACGGAAGACAGGCGGGTGTTTGGATCGCGGGGATCGAACGGGACGAGAACGTCCATTGCCTACTGGAGTTTGTTCGTGTTCTGCGAGCGTTGGCTGTAGACGTAGTAGCCGCCGCCGAGCAGTATCAGCAGCACGACGACACCTGCGCCGACAAAGAGCATCGTCTGGGTCTGCTCGCTGCTCTCGGCGTCGCTGATGATCGAATCGGCTTCGGTAGTCGCCTGCTCGAAGCTCCCGCTGTTGTACAGTTCCACCGCCGACTGAAAGTCGTCGTCGTCCTCGTTGGCGTACTCTGAGGCCTCGTCAATGCGCTCGCGGGCCTCCCGACTCCCCTCGGTGTATCGGTGAACGCCCCACTCCTCGATGACGCCGCTGTCGTCGGAGGCGCGAACAGCCACGAACTCCTCTTGCTCTGGGTTTTCGTAGCTGTACTGCCCGACTTCGGGAACAGTTCCGGTCACTTCGATTTCGACCTGGTCGATCGCCTCGTTATCGAGCGTGATGCTCGCCTCTCCTTCACCGGACTCTTGAATCGTCTCCGTTGGCGTCTCGGCGGTAAGCGTCACACCAGCATCCTCGAACTCGGAGTCGACGACGAGCGTCCACCCCGGATTCCGTTCCGCAAAGGGCTCTTCCATCACGACGGTAGCCGTTTCCTGTTGGCCGACTTCCATCTCGTCGTCGACGCCGCTGTCGTCGAAGCTGAAAGCTGTTGCTGTCCCGGCCGCCCCGAGTGAGACGGCGAGCAATACCGCTAGAACGACCACCTTAGAAGAGTGGGTCCAGTTCATCTTCATCATCTTCGACAAGGGTCTCTAAATTCTCTTCGCTCTCTTCTTGAATTTCGTCGATGTTTTCCTGCGCTTCGATTGCCACTTGCTGGAGTTCCTTGATCCGGGGGACGTTGTGCACACCGGAGAGCAGCACTGCCGCGGCGACGTTCGGCTCGTTGATCGGGTAGTCACCGCCGCGGACCTCCATGCTGCCGGTCTGCTCTTCGAGCCACTTTCGGCCGCGCTCGATGCCTTTCCGGTTGAGGTGTTTCGGCGGGCCGGAGACCACCAGCAGGGCTCGCTCCGCGCCTTCGATCTCACAGGGCAGCGTGAGTCGGCCGAGCGCGGCCTTGCGAACGAGGGAGGTGATTCGGTTGGTCGTGTTCGCCGATTCGATTTCGCCCTCGTCGCCTTTGAACCGGGAGAGGAGCCCGCCGGAGCTGTCGGTCTCGACGGCCTCGGCGTCGTAGCCGACCGTCGAGACGCCGCCGCCGGAGAGAGTGTTGATGATCTCGGAGGAGTCGACGACACTCTCTGCGACGTTGTCGCCGGTGCCGACTTCGCCGGCACCGAACAAGACGCCGAAACGGCGAACGATCTCGTCGTTGATCTGCTCGTACCCGCCTTCGACGGACTCGCCGGTCTTCCGCCAGGAGTCGTTGTCGAAGACGAGGAGGTTGTCGACTTCCCGGACGAACGTCTGGAAGGACCGGGCGGCGTTGAGCGTGTAGATTCCACCCTCGTCGCTGCCCGGCAGGATCCCCAGCCCGTAGACCGGCTCGGTGTAGATCCGCTTGAGATGTTTCGCCAGCACCGGCGAGCCGCCGGAGCCGGTTCCACCACCGAGACCGGCGACGATAAGAAAGGCATCAATCTCGTGAACGGGGATATTGTCAATCGCGCCCTGTACCTCGTCGATGTCTTCCTCGGCGATCTCTGCGCCGAGTTCGTTGTCCGCACCCACGCCGTGGCCTTTCACGCGGGCCTGACCGATCAGGACACGGTTTTTTTCGGGGATGTGCTCGAGACCCATCAGATCAGCCTTCGCGGTGTTGACCGCGATTGCCGAGCGAACGATGTTGCTGTTCGTCCGCTCGTCGTATTCGAGGAATTTATCGACGATTTTCCCACCCGCCTGTCCGAAGCCGATCATCGCTAATTTCATGTCTGTCTTTAGGCGAAACTATACCATCGCACACATAAGTGTTTTCCCCGAACTATCGATACTGCGAACCGCTCGCTGACGCACATCAACCTTGTGGCCGAGAGCGTCCGCATCCGACAATTCCGGCGCCAGCACGGCGACGGTCGGTGTCAACGCGCGCCGACCCCGAGATACGATGACAGCGTCGTCAACTCGGATCGGTCACGGCCGAATGCGGATATGTCATTTTCCGAGGTAGTGTTGTCGAGTTTGAGCGAGCGGAACTGATCCGGGCCCATCGGAACGCCGGGAATCGCGCCCGCAATTGAGAGGCCGACACCGGCGATCGACATCGGCACCGGGAGGATGGTGACCGACTGGCCGCGAGCCTTCCGTGTGAGTTTGGCGACCTCGGAGAGTTCGAGTACCTCGGGGCCGCCGAGTTCGTAGATCTGGTCGACGTGGTCGTCCGCTTCGATACTGTCTGCGAGCATCCCCACGAGGTCATCAACGTAGATCGGCTGGAAGCGAGTCTTCCCGCCGCCGGGCAGCGGTGCGAGCACGGGCGGCGTGAGTTTTCGCGTGAAGGAGAGAAACTCCCCGCCGCCGCCGAAGACCACGGAGGGCCGGAAGATCGTCCAGTCCAG
>JBLGCM010000177.1:0-4609 GCA_047617345.1 Natronomonas sp.
GTGTTGTCACCCTCAACTAGTCGGAGGCGATGCATAAGTGCTCGTGGACACCGGTGTTAGGAGGTTATACTGGTGTTACCTCGCGGTCGACGACTGACGCGGCTTGCCAATCGATGGGGGCGCAGTCGGCAGCGGAGGCTAACATCAGTGATTTAGGACTCGTCTGTGTGGATGCGGTATGGACGACCCCGAGATTCTCGTTATCCGACAGAAGATCCACGGAACGAACGGATCTGTCTACGGCGCGGCACTCCGCGAACGACTTCCTGACTGTGAGATCACGGTCGCATCGACGCCGGCCGAGGAGCGCGACGCCCTACCGACGGCGGAGATTGTGACCGGTCCGGCACTCGACGACTCACAGTTACAGTTGGCGGACGAACTCGAACTGTTCGCCTGTGTCTACGCCGGTACCGGCCACCTCGATCTGGATACCTTCGAGCAACGCGGCATCGCAGTCACGAGCGCTTCCGGTGTTCACACGGCGAACATCGGCGAGTACGCCGTCGGCGCGATGATTTCGATGGCCCAGCAGTTCCCGCTGGCGTATGAACGCACCGAGCGCCGGGAGTGGCGGAGTTTCCCGACTCGAGAACTACACGGCTCGACAGCCGTCGTCGTCGGTTTAGGAGCTATCGGTCGGGCAATTGCGGACAGACTCGATGCCTTCGGAATGGAGACCGTCGGAGTGCGGTACTCCCCCGAGAAGGGCGGCCCGACCGACGAAGTCCTCGGCTTCGACGAGATCCACGAGGCCGTCGCCGGGGCGGAGTACGTCGTGCTGGCCTGCCCGCTGACCGACACGACCCGTGGCCTGATCGACGAGGACGTGCTGTTGACGATGTCCGCCGACGCCGCCCTCGTGAACGTCGCCCGCGGACCAGTCGTCGAGACCGATGCACTCCTGGCGGCGCTGCAGGAGAACCGACTCGGTGGGGCATGGCTCGATGTGACCGACCCCGAACCGCTTCCGGATGACCATCCGCTGTGGGGGATGGGTAACGTCGTCGTCACGCCGCACAACGCCGGCGACACACCGGAGTACTTCGCCCGCCGTGCTGACATCCTCACCGAAAACGTCAAGCACTTGCGAAACGGAGACTCCGAGTTGCGAAATCAGGTCGCCTAGCGGCCCGAATCGACCGCGTCGGCGACTTTCTCGATGGGATGTGGCGGCATCGATTTGCCGGCTCGGTCACCGAGCTGTGACCGACAGGACGCACCGGGCGCGGTGACGGTCTCACCGCTGCTGTCTTCGACCTGATCGAAGAGGATCTGGCCGATAGCTTTCGAGATGTCGTAGTGTTCCTCCTCGTAGCCGAACGAGCCGGCCATCCCACAGCAGGAGGAGTCGAGCGGATCGACCTCGTAGCCGGCCCGACGGAGCACGCCGACAGCGTGGTGATCCTTGTTCGTCGCTTTCTGGTTGCAGTGGCCGTGGTAGGTGAGCGATTCGACCGGTGTGTCGAATTCGATAGCTTCGTCGAGTCGCGTGTTGTCGAGATATTCGAGCACGCCGTAGGCGGCCGCCGAAACCTTCTGCGCGTCGGTCCCTTCCAGCAGATCCAGATACTCGTCTTGGAACATCACGGCATCGGAGGGCTCGACGAAGACGACCGACCAGCCGTCATCGACGTGGCCGGCGAGTTTGTCGACGTTCTCTCGTGCGTTCGATTTTGCCCTGTCGAGATAGCCCATCGAGAATGCCGCCCGACCGGAAGGCGCCAGATTCGTCGGCACGTCGACGTGGATGTTGGCGGCTTCGAGCACCTCGACGGCGGCCTTGCCGGGATCGAGATAGCTGTAGTTCGTGAACGTGTCCGGAAACAGGAGAACTTTGCCGTCGGCCCGTGCTTCGGGAACGGTCGACCCGCCGCGTTCGGCGAACCACTCCTCGAAGCTCTGGCGTTTGAACGTCGGCAGTTCACGGTCCCGAGCGATCCCGAGCGTCTTCTCCATGACGATGCGCGCACCCGGAAGCTTCGGCGCGATGTTCGACAGCGGCGCGAGTTTGCTCCCCAGCGCCGCGGCCTCGTCGATGTTGCCAAACAGCTTCGAGCGCAGGCTCGACCCCTCCTCTTGGTGGTGTTCGTGTTTGACCTCGGCTTTCAGTTTCGCTAGATCGACGCCAGTCGGGCAGTCGCTTTTGCAGCCCTTACAGCCGACACAGAGGTCGAGAACCTCCTTTTGGAACCGCTCGGAGTGGATCTCGTCTTCGTCGAGTTCGCCGCTGATCGCCGCTCGGAGCATGTTCGCTCGACCGCGGGTGGCCTGGATCTCCTCGCCGGAGGCCCGGTAGGTCGGGCACATCACGTCCGAATCGGTCTGTCGGCAGGTCCCACAGCCGTTGCAGAGTTCGACCAGATGCGAGAAGCCGCCCTCCTCGGCGAAGTCGAGTTCGGTCGTCGGTTCGAGTGACTGGTAGGCAGCGCCGTACCGGAGGTTCTCGCGGTTGTCCGCGCCGACGCCGCGATCGTTGTCCGGCCCGATGTCGTCGGGCCCCTCGCGGTACACGACGTTTCCGGGGTGCATCTGCCAGTCGGGATCGAAGGCCGTTTTGAGCTCTTTGAACGCCTGCCAGAGCTGGTCGCCGTACATCTTCGGCGTGAACTCCGTCCGTGCCATCCCGTCGCCGTGCTCGCCGGAGAAGGCACCGTGGTGTTCGAGCACCAGATCAGTCACGTCGTCGGTGATCGAGTGCATCTTCTGGATGCCCTCCTCGTCTTTGAGGTTGAGGATCGGTCGGATGTGGAGCGTGCCGGAACCGGCGTGAGCGAAGTAGGCGGCGGAGGTGTCGTGATCGGTCAGCACGTCCTCGAACTTCTGGACGTACTCGGCCAGTTCCGCCGGAGGTACGGTCGCGTCCTCGATGAACGGGTACGGCTTCGGATCGCCCTGCAGGCTCATCAGCAGCGGGATCGCCGCTTTCCGGAGCTTCCAGATGTCGTCCTGATCGGCCTGCGTGTAGGCCTCGATCACGTCGAAGGCCTCTCCTTCGTCGACGAAGTGAGCGTTCGTGTCGGCGATAGCGGACTCGAAGGCCTCGCGCTGGTCGTCGCCGGAGACGAGTTCGTTGTCCCACTCGAGCATGAGCGCCGCGGCGGTCCCCTCCGGAATCGGTTCGACGTACTCCGAGTATCCCTCCGAGTCGGCCGCCATCCTGAATACCTCGTCGTCCATCAGTTCGACGGCGCTGACCGGATACTCTAGCGCCTCCGGAACGGCTTTCAGCGCGTCGATCAGGGTGTCGAAGCAGTACAGCGCGAGGGCAGTCTCGTCGGGTCTGGTGACCAGCGACACCGTCGCCTCGACGATCACACCGAGCGTCCCCTCCGAGCCGACGAACAGCTTCGAGAGGTTGATCACCTCCTCGCCGTCGTCGTTTTCGTAAATGACTTTGTGGAGGTTGTAGCCCGAGACGGAGCGTTTGAGATTGGGATATTTCTCGTCGATTTCGTCTTGATTCTCTTCGACGAGCGCGCGGACCGTCTCGTAGATATTCGCTTCCAGATCGCCCTGCGCGAGAATCTCCTCGTACTCCTCGGAGTCGAGGACGACCTCGCGGGTGTGGATCAGGTCGCCGTTGGCGAGGATGACTTTCAGCTCCTCGGTGTAGGCGTCGGTGATGCCGTACCGGACCGAATGGGCTCCCGTGGAGTTGTTCCCGATGCCGCCGACGACCGTCGCGCGGTTCGAGGAAGCGGGGTCGGGAGCGAACTTCAGGCCGTGTTCTTCGAGTTCGGCGTCAAGGTGGTCCTGGACCTTTCCCGGCTGGACGGTCACTCGCCGGTCCTCGGGATCGATCTCGACGGTGTCGTCCATGTACCTCGTGAAATCCAGCACGACACAGCCCGGCCCGACCGTCTGACCGCCGAGTGATGAGCCGGTTCCCCGCGGCAGAATCGGAACGTTGTACTCGTTGGCGACCTCGACCGCCGCCCGAACGTCGTCGACAGTCCGCGGGAGAACCACTCCCGCCGGGCGGGCCTGATAGATACTCCCGTCAGTCGCGTAGAGAATCTGCGTGTACTCGTCGAACTGGACGTCCCCCTCGATCCGATCCCGGAGCGTCGTCGCGAACCCGCGATATTCGGGGACATCCGGCCGCTCGGTATCGAGTGCTGTCACTGAGGTGTTCCATCCACCCGGATCGCTACGTGCCATACCCGAACTACCAGGGCTGAACATGAAAAAGACTGCGGGCTCTCGATGCGGGACATCCGATACCCTCTGAGAACGCAGATTGGAAACGCCGTCACAACGGATGCGATACGCTTAAGTTAGTGTACTGATTTGTTCATTACATACCGAAAACGTTCATTGAGTGAGCGATATGACACTGGAATCTTACATCGAGCGCGTGACGGAGGGCGAGGATCTGACACAGGAGGAGGCCCGGGAGGCCTCGACGTTGATCTTCGAGGAAGCGACGGAAGCACAGATCGGCGCCTTACTGACGGCGCTGCGGGCCAAAGGCGAGACCGAGTCCGAGATCGCGGGCTTCGCGGAGGGGATGCGCGACGCCGCGCGAACTATCGACCCTGATCGGGATATCCTCGTAGACACCTGCGGGACGGGCGGGGACGATTACGACACGATCAACGTCTCG
>JBLGCM010000178.1:0-4603 GCA_047617345.1 Natronomonas sp.
GGTTTAGTGCTTCGGTCTCGCCACCAGCGGCTTCGATCTTCTCGACGGCGCCATCCGAGAAGTCGTCCGCGGTGACGGAGAGTTCGTTACGCACCTGCCCGGCGCCGAGTACTTTCACTCGGTCTGCGGTGTCTGCGCCGTCGACGATATCGCGGGCGTCGATCTCGTAGCCACTGTCGGTCTCCTCTGCGAGGCCTTCTGCGGCGAGCAGCGGCGCGTCCTCGTCGAGTTCGCGCACGTCGACGGTCACGACCGTGTCCTGTGTTTTCTCCGGTCGAGTGAAGCCCGATCCTTCCTCACCCAGTGGCGGGTGGTTGTGGTGTTCGTGTTTGTCACGTCCTGCTTTGCCGCGGCCGCCGCGGTGGCCGGCACCGCGTCGGTTCTTCTGGGAACCGCCGCCGTGGGTCCGGGAGCCGCGCTGTCGTCTCTTTTTGTTTGTCATTATCGCATCGCCTCCAGTAGCGTATCGAGATCGTCGGTCCCGTGAACGCCGATCTGTCCGCCGGTGCTGATCGGCTGTTTGACGCCGTCGTGGCCGCCCCGCGGGGGATGCAGTCGCAGCGTCGGTGAGAGCCCGGATTGCTGTAGGGTCGTCTCCTCGGCGAGCAGTGCTTCGGCCAGTGCTTCGATATCATCGTAGTCGGTGTTCTCGGCGACCCACTCGTCGTCGATATCGCCCTCGCCTTCGGCGGGTTCACCGCGTCGCTCGATCAGCAGTTCGACCGTTTCCTGGCTGGGTTCGCCGTGGGCGACGTAGTCGTTGACCTTCGTGATCATGCCGACGTAGCTCGGCTCTTCGGGAACCAGCGTCGCGTGGTTGACCCGGCCGAGATTCAGCATCTCGAGGGTATCCAGGGTGTCCTGATTGATATTCACTTCGCCGCGAAGTTGGACGAGTGCTTTCATTCCTCGACCACCTCGCGTTGCTGTTCGCGGACGCGCTGGGGGATACGCGCTTCCGCGGCGTTTTCCAGTGCGTTGTAGGTCGCCTTCGCCAGGTTCACCGTCGTCCGGGTGTTGCCGTGGCTTTTCGTCCAGGCGTCCTCGACGCCGGCCAGTTCGAGCACGTGGCCGGGCGTCTCTGCGGCGGCCAGGCCCAGCCCTTTCGGTGCTGGCTGGATCTCGACTTCGACGCTGCCGGCTTTGCCCGTCGTCTTCCGGATCAGCGAGTGATCGCCGCCCGGCTCGTCCTCCCAGGACCCGCTCCCGAGTGGAATCTTCACCAGGTTCAGCTTGCCGATGTCGATAGCCTTCTGGATCGCACCGCCGACCTGATCGTCACGACCCTCGGCGTAGCCGATGAGACCGTCACGGTTGCCGACGACGACGACACAGCGGAACTTGACTCGCCGCCCCGAGTCAGTCATCCGCTGGACCATGTTGATGTCCAGTACTTCGTCTTCCAGATCTGGAACGAGCTGGTCGACGAGCTCTGCTTCTTTCAGTGGCAGGCCAGAGTTCAGCGCCTCCTCCATCGTCTCGATTTCGCCTTCTGCCACCTTCTTGCCAAGTCGGGTCTGTGGGACCCATCCGTCTTCAGCACTCATAGTTCAACCTCATCTTCCAGCAGTGTTTCTCGCAGTTCGTCGAAGTGCTCCGGAAGCTCCGTCGCGTCGAATTCGCCGCTATAGAGGCCGTCCTGTTGTTCGGCGTACTCGGCGATGTGTTCGCCGCGCGTGCGCGGCCACTCGGCCAGCACGTCGTCGTTGTGCGGGATGTCGAGCCCGGCGTCGATTGCACCTTCCTGTACTGCGAAGACCTTGCTCCCCGGCGTCGGGGAGTTCAGTCCGATATCGAGCACTGCGTTCTCGATACCTGCTTCCTGCGCACGGAGTCCGGCGAGCAGGCCGGTGAGATAGGCGGCGGGCATGTTGCCCGTCGGCGCCTCCCAGCCGTACTCGGCCAGATCCTGCGAGTGTGCACTCGCGACCGTGTTGTCTCCCTGTGGTCCTGTCGTAACCAGCTGCGCCCTGACGTGTTTGTTGCTCTTTCGAGCGACCAGTCGTGGCTTGCCGGATTTCAGCAGGCGCAACCGCTGATGGTAATCTGTTCGTGCCTCGCGGCGTCGCCGCATTGGCACGGTGTATCGTGGTCCTGTTGCCATTAGAGTTCACCTCTGAGTTCGTTTTCGAGATACCGCTGTAGGTCCGCGACGCTGTCGAACTCGCCGCCGCCGGCTTTGTCGTAGAGGTCGCGGTACGTCGAGCGGTCGATCTCGCCGCCGTCGCGGAGTTCGCGCAGGTGGTCTCGCTGTGCGCGAATCTTCGATTGCCAGTTCTCCTTCTCGTTTTGCCGGGCACCGGATTTCCCCTTGCGGGAGCCGGGTCCGGTCTGGTGACCGTACGAGCGTTTCTGTTGGCGCTCGCGGGCCTGTCCGCGCGAGTTACCTTTCGGTTCTTCGGCGCGGATAGCTCCCTCGTCGACCAGTTCGCGGATGTCTTCGCGGGTGATCGCCTCCGCGATGTCGCCCTGCCGGTCGGGATCGAGCCAGAGCTTGTTTTTCCCGACATCGAGTACGTCCGATGCGAGTCGTTTCTGTGCGCTGAGATCTGTCATTCTACTTCGACCTCCACGTAGGTTGGGTTGAGGACACGGATGCCCTCGTCTTCTGCGACCTCTTCGATCCGCTCGCGCTTGCGCGCGCCGACTTTTGAGGCGATCCGAACCGCTTCACGGTCACCGTCGACACCCTCGAGATCGTCCACGTTGTGCACGCGAACCTCCTCGAAACCGGACGGGTGGCGACCGCGAACCGCTTTCGGCGAGCGAAAGCCCGCCTCGACGGTGTCGCCTTTCCCTTTGACGCCGCGGCGCTGTTTCGACAGCGTCCCTTTCGGCGAGCGCCACGATGTCGGCACCCGCTTTTTCTTGTGGTGGTCCTGTCGATTGAACTTCGGGGTGTTCACGCGCGAACGCTGCGTGAGAAGGCGCCGTTCGTTGTCATCGAGATCTGGCGTCTTGTCGACGAGTCCGCGAGGCCGGAGTTCCGTCTCCAGGTCCTCGGTTTCCTCGGCTTCCTCGTCTTCGACTTCGGCCTCGACCTCCTCGCTGACGTCGAGATCCCCGACATCGGCCTTGATTCGGGCGGCGAGTGCCATCCCGATGCCGTTCACGTCGGCGAGGTCTTCCTGACTCGCGCCACGGACCTTGTCGACAGTGTCGTAGCCGGCGTCTTCGAGCGACTCCGCTTTCGAGTTTCCGACGCCGCTGATGTCGGTGAGAGCCGCTATTTCCGGCTCGTCGTCTTCTTCGCCTTCCTCGGCCGGTCCGGACTCGGTTGCCTCGTCGGCGGCCGGTTCGAGTTCGTCGATCTCCGCCTCGACGTCGCCGCTGACTTCGACCTCGTCGGTTTCTGCTTTCAGGCGTGCTGCGAGGGCCGTCGAAATGCCCTCGACTTCCTGAAGCTGCTCTTGGCTGGCCGCGGCGACGTGTTCGGGGGTTTCGTAGCCCGCGTCACGCAGCGCCTTGGCTTTCTCTTCGTCGATACCGCCGAGTTCAGTAAGTTCCTCAGCCATCAGGCGTCACCTCGGTTCGGCTTCTGTGTGATGTAGACGCCGTCTTGGAAGACGCGAACGTCTTTGTCCGTCACACGCGTTAGCTGCTCGATATCGGCCGCTGTCTGTCCGACTGCCTCGATGTCCGGTCCAGAGAGCGTGACGATCTCGCCGTCGATCTCCACGTCGGTGTCCCCGTGGATCGGGGCCGTTCGCGGTGCGCGCTCGCCGAGGAAGTTCTCGATGACGACCTCGCCGTCTTGGACGGCGACGTCCATCGGGAAGTGAGAGTAGAAGATTTCCATCTCGTACTCCCAGCCCTCGGTCACGCCGTGGAACATGTTGCGGACGTGGCTCTCGAAGGTGCCGAGCGTCGAATTCGTCTTGGCGTCGTCTTCGTCGCTCGCGATGACGACCTCGCCGTCTTCGACGGTGACGCTGACGTCCGGGTACCAGAGGCGTCGGGTGACGCTGCCGTTCGGTCCCTCGACGGTCAACTCGAGATGGTCCATCTCGGCGTCGACCTCGTCTGGAATCTGTAGTGTTGTTTCTACCATTGTTCAGTATACGTATGCGATGACCTGACCACCGATCCCCTGTTCTCGGGCCTCGTAGTGGCTCATGATGCCGTGTGAAGTGGTGACGATGAGCGTCCCGTAATCACGGGCCGGGAGGAATCGTTTCTCCCATTTCTCGAACTCGTCGGCGCCGGCCGAGTAGCGGGGTTTGATGGGGCCACACTCGTTGATTGCTCCTTTCAGTTCGACCTCGAACCGACCCGCTTTCCCGTCGTCGATTCGCTGGAAGCCGTCGATGTAGCCGCGGTCGTACAGCACTTCCAGTACGCTACCGATCTCGTTCGAGGCGGGCGATACGTCCTGTGTGAGATGCCCGACGCTGCCGCCGTTGTCGATCGCCGACAGCGCGTTGGCAAGTGGATCATTTCCTGTCATGAGTACTTCTTGAAGCCCATACTTCGGGACACTTCGCGGAAGCACTGTCGACAGAGCCAGATGTCGTACTTGCCGACCAGACCCTGCTTGCGGCCACAGCGCTGGCACTCCCGTAGCTGTCCGGTTCGTTTCGCGGCTTGCTCGCCGGTCGCCTCT
>JBLGCM010000179.1:0-4598 GCA_047617345.1 Natronomonas sp.
GCCAACGAGGCCCACCGGCTGATGACGCACTCGCTGGTCGTCGCGGCGCTTGCGGGCCCGGGCTTTGGGCTCTGGACGCTTCGCTCGGCGGCGGGCTGGCGACGCGCCGGGGCGGTTCTCGGAGCCGCGATTCTGGCCGGACTGGTCGCCGTGGCGGTCGCGGCCAGCGGCCCGACCGGGGCGTTCGTCGTGGCGGCCTTCGTCCTCGTCGGTCTCGCAATCGCGGAGGCTTCGCGCTCGCGACTCGCGCTCTCTCCGCGTGTCGTCGCGCTCGCGGCGACGGCCGGGATCGCCTCGCACCCGTGGGGCGATCTGGTCACCGGAGAGCCGCCGGCGCTGTTTTACCCCTTCGAGGTGTCGCTGCTGAGCGAGCGGATCGTGTTGAGCAGCGATCCGACCCTCCATCTGCTCGGCGCGTTCGCACTCGAACTGGGCGTGGTGGCGCTGGCGGCGGTCGTCGTCGCCCGGGAGGCGGGCTACCGACCGCACCGACTCGTCGACCGCCGAGCGCTTCTCGGCGCGGTCTACGGCGTCAGCGCGGTCTTCATGGCGCCGCCGACGATCCACCTCTCCTATCAGTTCGTCGGCTCGATCCTGGCGGTCGGCGGCGTCTGCGGAGTCGCCCATCCGTCCATCCGCGGCTGGTATCCGCTCAGGACTGTCGTCGACCGCCTGGTCGGGACGTCCGAGCGGGCGCTGCGGACCGCCCTGACGACACTCACCGGAATTGCGGTCGCGCTGGTGAGCTATGGAGTCGTCTATCTGCTGATCGGATAGTGGTCCCGACCACCGACCGAGCCACATCTCATAAGGGTCCGCCGGTCAAATAGCCGGCCATGTCAAGTACTGCGCTGTCTGACTTACTGGCCGAACGACAGCGGAACGCGACGGTTAGCTGGCTGTTGCTCGGCCTCTGTGCGCTCGCTGGCGTTGGTGGCGTAATCGCGACGGGACCGCTGTGGTCGGTTTTCGCCGTGGTGATCGTATTGCTCGGGCTCGTTCCGCCGATTGCCTATCGCTCGCGGTACGTCATGCTGCCGTGGGAGGTGCTGGCGATGGCAGCCCTGCCGCTGATCGGGATTGCGCTCGGCGCGGACCGACTGTCGAGCCAGTTCGCCGCCTATCTCGCCATCGCAGCAGTCGGGTTGGTGATCGTCGTCGAACTCGATTCGTTCACGTCGATCCGGATGTCGCCGGGCTTTGCCATCGTCCTCGTCGTCGCTTCGACGATGGCCGCCTCCGCCCTCTGGGCGATGCTCGAGTGGTACGCGGCGATCCTGCTCGACCGGACCTTCGAGTTGACTAACGACGAACTGATGATCGAGTTTATCTACGCAACACTGGCGGGCTTTGCGGCCGCCGTTACCTTCCGGACGTACTTCAGGCGGTACGTCTCACCGAGCGAGCGCGTCCCGGAGGATCTCGAAGAGACAATCGAGGAGGTGAACAATGCCGACGCGTAATCGACTTCGGCTGAGCGAGCGCCGACAGCGACAGTTGACCCGCGGGATGGAACTGCTGTTGATCGGACTGTTGTTCATCGGGATCGACCGGGGCAATCCCGGAATCATCATCAACACGATCGCCTCGCTGGTGGTCGTCCAGTTGCCGGCCATTCTCGAACGGGACTACGACCTGACGATGGACCCGCGGTTGGTGCTGTGGATCACCGCGGCGGCGTTCCTGCACGGCATCGGAATCGTCGGAATCCCGGGCGTGACGCGCTCGTTTTACACGAACATCTGGTGGTGGGACCACCTCACCCATTCGCTATCGGCGTCGGTCGTCGCGGCGGCCGGGTACGCGACCGTCCGGGCGGTCGATCTCCACTCCGAGGACGTCGACATTCCCGCGCGATACGTCGGCATCATTCTCCTGATTTTCGTCCTCGCCTTCGGCGTGCTCTGGGAACTGCTCGAGTTCGCCATCGGCGTGACGGCGGATACCATCGGAACGCGAACGATCCTCACCCAGTACGGCATCGAGGACACCCTGAAAGATCTCACGTTCAACTCGATGGGCGGCGTCATCGTCGCGGTCTGGGGCGGGTTCTATCTCTCCGATATTTCGGCGGCGATCAGCGAGAAACTCGGCGGAGACGGGTCGTAACCTCTTTTTCGCTGGCCGACAGATTAGCCGTATGAACACGATTATCGTCATGTCGGTGCTGGCGTTGATTCTCGGGTTCATCTTCTTCGTGTATCTCATTGTCCGGCGGACGACACAGGAGTTCAAACGCGGCATGGACGGAAAGTAAACCCAAAAGCGGTTTGGCGCTGTCGCCCCTCCATCGGGTATGGATCCACGCGTCCGCGAACACGCTGACGTTATCGTAACGCATTCGGTCGATCTCAAGGACGGCGACAACGTCGTCATCGCCGCGCCGCCTGCGGCGGACGATCTGGTCGTGGCGCTGCACGAGGCCATCGGCGACCACGGCGCGAATCCGGTCGCGCTCAACGGCAACGACCGATTCAGCCGCGCGTATCTTCGCGCCCGCGAGGAGGAGTTCGAGACCCCAGAGCACGAACTTGCGCTGATCGAGGAGACGGACGTGTTCATCGCCGTCCGGGCGAACGAAAACGTCACCGAGACCAGCGATGTCAGCCCCGAAACGAACGCCGCCTACTCCCAGGCCAAACAGCCCATTCTGGACGAACGGCTCTCGAAGCGCTGGTGTCTCACGCAGTATCCCGCGCCGGCCAACGCCCAACTGGCGGAGATGAGCACCGACGGCTACGAGAACTTCGTCTGGGACGCGATCAACAAGGACTGGGGGGCCGTCCGCGAACACCAACAGCAGATGGTCGAGATTCTCGACCCCGCCGACGAGGTCCGGATCGTCTCCGGCGAGACGACGGATGTGACGATGAGCATCAGCGGTAACCCGACGCTGAACGATTACGGCGAGAAGAACCTCCCCGGCGGCGAGGTCTTCACCGCGCCGGTCCGGGAAAGCGTCAACGGCGAAGTTCTGTTCGACAAGCCGCTGTACCACCAGGGTCGGGAGGTCACCGACGTGTACCTCGAATTCGAGAACGGAACCGTCGTCGACCACGCTGCCGACAAAAACGAAGCGGTGCTGACCGAAGTGCTCGAAACCGACGACGGCGCGCGGTATCTTGGCGAACTCGGCATCGGGATGAACCGCGATATCGATCAGTTCACCTACAACATGCTGTTCGACGAGAAGATGGGCGACACAGTGCATATGGCCGTCGGCCGGGCCTACGGCGACACCGTCGGTGAGGACAACGTCCAAAACCAGAGTGCGGTCCACGTCGACATGATCGTCGACATGGCCGAAGATTCGCGGATCGAAGTCGACGGCGAGGTCGTTCAGCGCGACGGGACGTTCCGATTCGAAGAAGGCGGGTTCTGAGCGAAGAACTCGAATCGGAACGGCGAACGGGTGAGCGAGCGGAGCGGGCCCACCAGCACTCGAACGGTGAAACCGTGAGAGCGAACCGAGCCGTGAAGCCGGGTTCGAGGAGTCGTCGCCCGAGCGAACCGAGCGGCCGCACCTGTGATAACAACCACCACAGCCCGCGAAGAACACCCGGTTTTTACTGCTGGCGGACGACTGGAGGATATGGTCGAGCAAGGAACTCAGGTATCGCCGATCGATGCGAACCTCTTCGTGACAGTGTCGGGACCGCCGGGCTGTGGGGCGACCTCGCTGTGTACCCGACTCTCCGAGGCCTTGGACTGTCCGTACGTCTCCGGTGGAGAGATTTTCCGCGAACTGGCCGAAGAACGGGGGATGGGACTGACGGAGCTGAGCGCGAAAGCCCAGGAGTCCGACGAGATCGACCGCGAACTGGACCGCCGCCTGCGCTCGATTGCCGAAAAGTGGGGGGCGTCGAACAAGCCGTTCGTGCTGGAATCGCGGCTCGCGGGCTGGCTCGCCGGGGAGCGGGCAGATCTGCGGATCTACCTCAACGCGCCCGAGGAGGTGCGCAAAGCGCGCATCAGCGATCGCGAGGAGACCGCCGCCGAGATGAGCGTCCGGGAGGTCAACGAAGCGGGCCGCTACGAGTCGTACTACGACCTCGATCTCGACGACCGCACTTTCTACGACATGCACATCAACACCGCTCGCTGGAGTCAAGAGGGGGTGTTCCGTATCGCCAGCGCCGCCATCGAGGGGTACGACCCCGAGACGGACGAGGGATCGTTCCCGACGCCGCCGGTCGATTTCGACCTATAGCTCGAAGACGACTTCGCGTTCGGTCTGCACTTTCTCCGGGGGAATCGTCCGCCCGTCGACTTCGACGGTCTCGCCGCTTGCCAGTTTGCCGAACGCCGGCCCCTCCGAGAGCCCGAACGTTTTCGCTTTCTCGGGATCGAACTGCTCGGTCCGGGCGACGATTCGGTCGCCCGCTCGCTCGATTTCGTCGTAACGCTGGTCGAGGATCCCGGCGAGGTCGTCGACGAGCGCACCACGTTCGGTGCCGTCGGCGAGCACGACAGTCTCCGTCGGACGCGTGCCGCCCTCCTCGGTCCGGAAGGCGAGCGTCCGCGCGGCGATCCGTTCGGCGGCCGCTTCGCGGTCGATCCCGGTGACTTCGTCGACGAACTGCTCGGGCAGCGAGACG
>JBLGCM010000180.1:0-4590 GCA_047617345.1 Natronomonas sp.
TACGGAGCACGTCAGCTTCGCGGTTGGCGGTCGTCGGATTGACAAGCACCACCGTTTCGTCGGCGTCGAACGCCTCGTCCTCGGAAAGCCTCGATAGACCGGCAACGGCGGCGCCGCCGGTCGCACTGCTCGGCACGCCGTCCTGTGCCAGCGAGAGGCCGGCTTCGAGCAGTTCCTGATCGGGCACGGCGACCGCCCCGCCATCCGTTTCTGCCAGCGCGTCGAGAACGTAGCCCCCGCCGGCCGGGTCGGGAATCTCCAGCGCGCCCGCGATGGTATCCGGCTGCTCGACCGGCGAGATCTCTGCACTCCCTCCGTTCCACGCCTCCACGATGGGGGCACAGCCGTCTGGCTGGGCAGCGTAGAGCCGCGGTATCTCGTCGATTGCCCCTGTTGTGGCCAGTTCTCGAAAGCCTCGATAGATTCCGAGCAGCCCGGTCCCGTGGGCGGTCGGATGGACGACCGCGTCGGGTTCGCTGCCGTCGAGAACCAGTTCGTAGGCGATCGTCTTCGCGCCTTCGTGACGGAACGGAGTTCCGAACGGCGCCAGCGAGTGCCAGTTTTCGTCCTCGCTGGCCGACTCGAAGGCCTCGGCGGCGTCGTCGTAGCGTCCCCCGACGACGTTCATCTCGCCGCCGTGGACGTTGATCATCGCCTTCGTCTCGAAGGTCGCTCGCGAGGGGACGAAACTCGTCGATTCGAGGCCGGCACGAGCGGCGTAGGCCGCGGCTGACTGTCCGGCGTTGCCGGTCGTCGGAAGCGCGACTTCCTCGTGGCCGACCGCGGCGGCGACGGCGACGGCCATCTCCCGGTCGGTGATCCCACCGGTGGCGTTGCGCGCCTCGTCTTTGAGATGGACCGCGCCGACCCCTGTTTCGTCCGCCAGCGTCGGGCAGTCGACAGTCGGCGTTCCGCCCTCTTCGGTTGTCGGGATAGCGTCGGCAGCAAACGGGAGGACGCCAGCGAGATCGGCTAGCCCTCGCGCCTCCCGGTCCAGTAGCTCATCGTGGGCCGCCGCGAGCCCCTCCTCGTCGTAGACCGGTTCCAGCGCGCCGCCGCAGCTCTCGCATCGGTTCGACCCGTCGATACCGAACTCCGCGCCACAATCCAGACATCGAAGCCCGTCGAATCCGTCAGTGGTCTGCATACTGGGGGGTTAGACTGCGCTCACTAATCCCTGCCGTCTGCCCGTGTGCTGGTGGAGGTTTGATCCCGGACACTGTCGGTATCGCAAACAGCCAGAAAGCCCCGGCGGGCTACGCTCCGGCGACCCGCCATCGACCGAAAGACGCCGATTGCGCCTTTCGTGATCCTCAAAAGAGCCGGCGGCTCTTTTGGACCTCGCGGGATCGAAGATCCCGCTCAGTGCCGAGAGAGCTTCGCTCTCTCGAACCACGCGCCGCGGGTGCTTGCGCCACCGGGAGACGCAGTCCCCCGAGCCCGCGGCTCCGCCGCGGACGCCGGGGTTCGCGTAGCCAGCGCGACGGCATCGCCGGCGACTTGTAACGTGACGGCTTCGCCGCCACGCTTGTCGTTTCAGTCCCGCCACGTACTTGTGTCACAGGCCACCGTGGCTGGGCAAGCGGGCGGGGGGTTACCGGCTGTTCTCGACTGCACACCCGAGAGTCCCAACTCTCTCCGAAAGGCCGCACCCCCCAGACCGCCCTCGTAGCGGTTTTACTGATGGCCCCACTACGCCCCGCGTATGACCGAAGTGATCGTCGCTGGCGGGGGACTCGCGGGACTCGTCGCTGCCCGACATCTCGCGGACGCCGGGCTGGACGTGACTGTCTTCGAGCGACACGAGGATATCGGCGGCCGCGTCCGCACCGAGCACCGCGACGGCTTCACGCTCGATCGCGGCTTTCAGGTCCTCTTCACGTCCTATCCCGCCGTGCAGGAGGAACTCGATCTCGACGCGCTCGACCTCCGCGCGTTCCGACCCGGCGCGATTCTCGCCAAATCCGGCGAGCGATCGACGCTGGCTGACCCACTCCGGGATCCGAAAGCACTGCTCCCGTCGCTGCTCAATCGCGACGTGAGTTTCGCCGACAAACTCCACACGTTCAAACTCCGCCGGGAGATGCGCCGCAAACCAATTGCGGACGTCCTCACCGAGGATCACGAGAGCATTGAGGACAGGCTCCGGGAACTGGGCTTTTCCGAGCGGTTCCGCGAGCGATTCGCCGCGCCTTTCTACGGCGGAATCACGCTGGATCGCTCGCTGTCGACCTCGCGACTGGTCTTCGAGTACACCTTCAAGATGCTCTCGACCGGCAAAACCGCCGTCCCGAGCCAGGGAATGGGGGCGATTCCCGAGCAACTTGCTGACTTCGCCCGCGACGCGGGCGCGACAATCGAGACCGGGCGACCCGTCGCCTCGCTCACGCAGGGCAACGAGGGTGTCGAGTGCGTCGTCGGTGGCGAGACAATCAGCGCCGACGGTGCGGTCGTCGCCACGGATCCGAAAAACGCCCGTGGGCTGACCGACTGCGATAGCATTCCGGCGGGAGGTGACGGTTGCGTGACGCAGTATTTCTCGCTGCCGGAGACGCAAGCACTCAGAACTGGCGGGCGGCTGATTCTCAACACCGTCGACGACCGACCGAATCAGGTCGCACCGATGTCGGCTGTCGCACCGGAGTACGCCCCCGACGGCGAGCAACTGTTGAGCGCGACCTTTCTCGGCACACCCGATGAGAGTGACGAACAGGTGGCCGAGGAAGTCCGCCAGTCGTTGGCGTCGTGGTATCCCGAGCACAACTTCGGCGGATTGGCACTGCTCGAAACGCACCGGATCCCATTCGCGCAGTTCGCTCAGCCGCCGGGATTCCGCGAGAATCTGCCGGGCGTCGACGCGCCGGAAGGGCCGGTCTATCTGGCTGGTGAGTTCACTGAGTGGTCGTCGATTCAGGGCGCGATGGAGAGCGGCCGGGCGGCGGCGCGGGTCGCGGCCCGAGAGCTGTGATCACTCCTCGACGACGATCGCGCCGCACATGCCCAATGCCTGGTGGGGCGCGCAGTAATACAGATGTGCTCCGCTCCGCTCGAACACCCGCGTGTACACGGTTCCTGCCTCATCGGTGACCTCACCGCTGTCGAAGTCACTCTCGCTCTGATCGGCCGAGACGACGTTGTGGGCGCCGCCCGAACCGGTCCACTCCCAGACAATTTCCGTTCCCGGACCGACGCGAATCGCCGGCGGATCGAACGCGGAACCGCCGTCCCCGGCGGCACCGACAGCGATGCTGACGCTCTCTGTACCCGTGAAATCGGCAAATTCGCCGTCGTACGCCTGCGTTCCGTTCTCTCGGAGGTACTGGTCCGCTCTCGCCGCCGGTCCGTCGTACCCCTGTTGGTCGTCTTTCTCGCGAGCGGCATCCGGGTCCGCTTTTCCGCCCTCGCCGACGACCACAGCACCGACCATGCCGGCCGCTTGGTGTGGAGCACAACTGTAGATGTAGTTTCCGTCCGCCTCGAAGACGACCACGTAGTCGGACCCTGATCTGTCGACCGGTTCGCCGCTGTCGAAGGCCCCCTCCGGGGTCTCAGCGAAGACGTTGTGGGCGCCGCCAGCTCCCGTCCACACCCACCGCAGTTCGGTTCCCGGATCGACGTGGACTGCCGGGGGGTCGAAGGCGAGACCGGCATCGCCAGCGCCGACCGCGACCTCGACGACCTCCTGTCCGGTCCGCTCGGCCATCTCACCGCCGTAGTTGTTCGCCCCCTGTTCTTCGAGAGCGTCGTGGACCTCCGCTGGCGGGGAGTTCGCCGACTCGGAACCGGTCGAGTCATCGGACTCTTCCTCGTCGGTACTCTCCGGCTGTTCCTCGCCCCGTTCGTCCGAGTCGCTGGCGTTTCCATCCGTGCTGCCCTCGGGCTCCTCTGACAAGCGGACACAGCCAGCGAGCAGCCCGATTCCCGCACCCGCTCCGAGATGCTTGAGATACGTTCTCCGGCTGTTCATCTCTTTGTCCGTGACTTGAGTACGAGATTGATCAGTTTTGTGGAAGTCGTTCCCCGGATACTGCTGCGTTCCGCTCAGACTCTTTCCAGCGCGCGCAGTTTCGAGGCGACGTCCGAGGGCATCCCACTCGGCCCGTCGGTCACGCGGTGTGTGGGAATGAAAATCGGCGCGGGGTTCGCCGCGAGTGCGTCCTGGACCGCGGCGAGGTCGCCTTCGTCCCCGTCGCTGCGGCCGGGGACCATCATCGTCACCTGTCGCACCGTCCCGCTGTCGCCGTAGGGGATCTCTCGCACCTTCTCCAGCACGACTCGCTTGTCGGTCGCCATCGTCAGCGCGACAGTCACGTCGGCGAAGTCGTCTTCTTCACCCTGTAGGTACGCCTCGATTCTGTCGAGCAGTTCGTGATTTGACTGAGCCTCCGCATCAGGTTCGTACGGAAACTCGACGGAGAGGACTCGTCCCTGTGCGATTCCGAGTTGGACGTATCGGTCCAAGAGCTCCGACTCGCGCGCGTAGATACCAGCGTCTTCCATGCGTCGAATGTCGGCGTCGCGAGGTTTGTGTGTGTCGACGAGGCGGAGTGCCGGGAGGATTTACGGTCGTTCAGACCAAACACGTAGCGA
>JBLGCM010000181.1:0-4583 GCA_047617345.1 Natronomonas sp.
CGCCATACTACCAATTTCACACACAGGATGTCTACTTGGGATTTCGGTTACTCATAACCGCATTTTTATAAAACTAGATTATAGTGTAAGTATATATGATGGAATACTATACACCATAACTCTCATATGGCCTTCAGGTAAACAGCGTACAGCAATTTTCAGCGGAGAGCGATACCGATACAGCAGTGTGTCAAAACACGTAGGACGGTCTCGTCAGACCGGTTCGGGGTCGAAGACGTCGGGTTCGGGGTCGCCGGTGACGGCGATGACGCCGAGCATGCCTTTGCGGGCGACGCGGCTGAGCGCGTGGTCGACCAGTTTGATCGGTCCGGGAACGGGCGTGTCGATTTCGGCGATGGCCACGCTGCCGGGTGCGACGGGCGCGGTTTCGACGTAGCGGCCCGGCTCCGAGACGACGTCACCGTCGCGGTAGAACGTCTCCCAGACGTTGCCGATGCCGTGCCAGGCGCTGGTGAGGTTCGGCCCGCCGTTGGCCCAGAAGATCCGGACTTGTTCGCCTTTGTCGACGTCGACCGCGCCGTAGCCGTCGGGGGTGATGGCGTAGGCTTCGCCGTTGAGACAGACGTAGGTCGGCTCTTCGTCTTTCATCGCGGCGAAATCGAAGTTGTGGTGGCCTTTTTCGCCCGCGTTGGCGTCCGTGTAGAGTTCGTGCTGGCCGAAGTACAGTTCCCTGTCGACTTCGGGCAGGCCGCCTTTGGGCTCGACGAGGATGGCGCCGAACATGCCCGCGCTGATGTGATAGTCCATGTTCGGCACGGCACAGTGATAGACGTGGACACCGGGGTACATCGCTTTGAACCGGAACGCGGCGGTCTCGCCGGGGTTGACCGTCGAGGCCTCGGCACCGCCACCCGGGCCGTAGACCGCGTGGAAGTCGATGTTGTGCGGCATCGAATTGCTCTCGTCGTTGGTGAGTTCGACTCGCACCGTGTCACCCTGGCGGACGCGGACCATCGGGCCGGGAATACGGCCGTCGAAAGTCATGTAATCGAAAGTGACGCCGGGTTCGATCTCGGCGGTCTCCTCGGTGGTCGTCATCTCGACGTCGTGATGGCGAGGCTGGGACCAATCGACCGGATCCGGGAGATCCGTCGGATCCGCCGCGATGCGGTCGGTGTCGAGCGCCTTGGCCGGTCCCGGTCCGTCGTCGTCGTCGCGCGTCTGCGTGTCGGTCGCTGGCGTCGTCGATTCGGGGCCGTCGTCGACGGTGGCGTCGAGACAGCCCGCCACGGATAACGCCCCGCCAACACCTGCGGCTTTCAACACGGTTCGGCGGTCTTGGGAAGTGGTGTCCGTCATTGTTCCTCACATTCCGTAGTTGTGTATCCGCCCCTATAGTCCGGTGAGTAGATTCTCGCAAGTTGGGCGCTATTCCCAACGGTTGGTATGGCAGCCCGGAGATAATCGGACGATGATTTATATGAACTCCCGGTTCGGGCATACGTCAGCGACGAGAGACGGATCGCTAGCGACGCATATCGACCGGCGTCCGATTCCGCAACAACCAAATACGCTTTCTCACAAGACACAGATGATTGAGGAATGCCTGACCAGAAGGTACTACGGCAGATCAAAGAATCCGAAGCAGAGGCCGACGAAATTATCGAAGAGGCCGAGCAGGAGGCAAGCGAGCGCCTCAGCGAAGCCCGCGAGGAGGCCGAGAAAATCCGCGAGGAGGCCCGCGAGGAGGCCAGCGAAGAGGCTGAAACGCGGATCGAGGAGGCTCGCGAGGAGATCGAAGCCGAGCGCGAGGAGATCATCGCCGACGGCGAACAGACACGCGATGAACTCGAAGCGCAGGCCGAAGATCAGATCGATGACGTGACCGAGTTCACACTCGAACAGTTCACGGAGGCGATCCATGCTCAGACCTGAGCAGATGTCGAAGATCTCGGTGGCTGGCTCGAAACGCGTCATGAGCGACGTCATCGAGACGATGCACGAACTGAACCTCGTCCACATCACCGACTACGACGGCTCGTGGGAGGGGTTCAAGCCGGGCGACTCACTGGAAGGGGCGGACGAGACATCCAGTCAGCTCGTGACGGTCCGGGCGCTGGAAAGCAGCCTGGATCTCGACGAGGACGATGTCAACACGGATGCGACGGTCGATCTCTCCAATGCGGACGAACGGCTCCAAGAGATTCGGCAAGAGGTCAACGAGCTGGACGACCGCCGCAACGAACTCGAGGACCGACAGCGCGAGATCGACGAACAGCTCGATCAGATGGAGCTGTTCGCGGATCTCGGACTGGACCTGGACTTGCTGTGGGGCTACGACTCACTGGACGTACTCGTCGGTGAGGGCGATGCCGCGGCGATCGAGGGCTCGCTGGCCGAGGCTGACCACATCGAGGAGTACGATGTCTTCACCGGCACGTCGGGAGACAGCGTCGCTATCTTCGCCTATCTAGGCGACGACGCCGAGGACGACCTCGACGACGCGCTCGTCGGCGTTCCGTTTACGGGCTACGAGGTCCCCGAGACCGACGGCGATCCCGAATCCAACGTCGCCGACCTGAACGAGGAGCGCAAACAGATCGAGGCCGAACTCGAAAAGGTCGAGAAGGAACTCGAATCGATCAAGCTCAACTCGGGGAACTTCCTGCTGGCGCTGGAAGAACAGCTGACTATCGAAGCCGAGAAGACTGAAGCGCCGCTTCGGTTTGCGACGACGGAACGATCCTTTATCGTCGAAGGATGGGTTCCCACAAGCAAGGTCGACGAACTACAGCAACGGCTGACCGACGGCTCCGGCGACCACCTCGAAATCTCGGAGATCAAACGCGCCAAGTACACCGACGCCAGCGGCCACGCCGAGGAGGACGTCCACGACGAGGAGGCGGCCACCGACGGCGGTCAGCCTGTCGCAGACGCGGAGACCGAGACCGCCGGCGAAGACCAGGTCGTGACCGACGGCGGCAAATCCGACGGCGACCTCGTCACCGTCGAGGACGACCCGCCGGTCGTCCAGCGGAACTCGAAGCTCGTCAACCCCTTCGAGATCCTGACGCGGGCGGTCAACCAGCCGAAGTACTCGGAGTTCGATCCGACGATCACGCTGTTTCTGACCTTCCCGCTGTTTTTCGGCTTCATGATCGGCGACGTCGGGTACGGACTGCTCTACGTCCTGCTCGGCTACACCGTCTACAAGAAATTCGAGGACGCAATCTCGGATTTCGGGGCTGTCATCGTCTGGCTCGGGCTGTGGACGACTCTGTTCGGGTTCCTGTACGGTGAGATTCTCGGCTTACACTTCATCGAACAGATGGGGTATCATCCGGTGATCAAGAAGGGAATCTCCAGTACGGACTGGGCGATCACCTGGCTGCTGGTGGCCGTCGCCGCCGGCTGGCTCCACCTGAATCTGGGCTACATCCTCAACTTCGTCGAGGAGTGGACCGTCCACAGCGCCAAGGCGGCCATCGTGGAGGTCGGTTCGTGGCTGCTGATGCTCAACGGGCTGTGGATCTTCATCTTCAGCGACCTATTCAGCGGCGCGAAGCCGACCTTCCTCGTCGGTAGCGAGGCCCTGTTCGCGACCGGTCCGCTCGGCTTTGGCTTCGAGGGCTTCCCGGCTATCATGGGAATCGTCGGCCTCGTGCTGTTCGGTCTCGGGATCGCGATTCTCTTGAGTGGACCGTGGTACGAGGTCGTCGAGTTCCTCGTGCCGCTGGCACACGTGCTGTCGTACACCCGACTGACTGCGGTGCTGCTCGCGAAGGCGGGGATGGCCCTCGCGGTCAACCTCCTGTACTTCGGGGCGTACCGCGACGAGGAAGGATTCCACTTCATGCACAAGTACGCGACGAACTACGAGCCACATCACGGCGAAGTGGTCTTCGGCGGCATCGCCAACATGGGCGGAACCGAGATCGGCCTCGGTCCAGCCCAGCTAGCGCTCGAAGGCGCACTGCTCGGACTGCCTGTCTATATTGTCGGTCACATTGTCGTGTTAGCAATCGGAGGAACCGCCGCAATACAGGCTGTCCGTCTCGAATACTTCGAGTTCTTTGAGAAGTTTTATGAAGGCGGTGGAAAGAAATATGAACCGTTCGGACACGAACGAACGCACACATCGGATAACTAACTAAACCAACGCATACCAATGATTGAACCCCTAAGCGTAGCACTGAGCACAACGGGCGGAGGCGCACCAGCACTTGAACCACAGGCGGCCGCGGCCATCGCAGTCGGGCTGGCGGCAATCGCGACCGGATACGCACAGCGCGGGATAGGATCCGCAGCAGTCGGTGCCGTTGCGGAGGACAGCGACAACCTGATCTCGGGACTCATCTTCACAGCGATTCCTGAGACGCTGATCATCATCGCGTTCGTGACCATTTTCATCGTGGGTTAACGACTCACACCCCTTTATTCACCTATGAGTCTGGATACAGTTGTCGAGGACATCAGAGAACAGGCCCGCGCGCGTGCGGACGAAATCCGCGACGAAGCGGATGCCGAGGCCGAGGAGATCGTCGCCGAGGCAGAGTCCGACGCCGAGGAGATCCGAGAGGAGATCCTCGCCGATGCCGAGCGGACCATCGAGCAGGAGCGCG
>JBLGCM010000182.1:0-4575 GCA_047617345.1 Natronomonas sp.
TGGACCGTATGGTAGTGGACGACCACGTTGTACGCGACGTTTCGATCGGTGTACGCCCGTTCGAGTGTATCCCCGAAAGCGGAGTCGGGCGGACTGCCACGGTAGTAGCCGACGCTGTCGGCCCCCGCGAACTGCTGGTCGTCCTCGTCCCACTCTAGAACTATGGCTTTCAGCGAGCCGTTCTCGGCGGTGCTGCCGAGGACTCCCTCGCTGCTTTTCTGGAGTTGGTTTTCGAGGTGTTGGCTGGACGTACTCGCCGACAGCGGCGTCACGGCTGTCATCTGGAGCGCGAACCCGATCGCGACCAGCAACAGAAGCGCGGACGTAACGGCTTCGAGCGTCATCGCCTGGCCCCGCTGCCGACCGGCCGTTCGTTTCGCGCTCACCAGACGAGCACCTCCATCGTGACTGACTGGCCGTGCAGCGAGACGACTCGACGTGCGGTGACTGTCGACGTGTCGTTTCCGGGCGGATCGCTGCCCGTCGCCAGTTCGATGTCGTCGGCCGTGCAGTCCCCGCTGTCTAGTTCTGGCCCACCGTCGCCTTCCGGCGTCCAGCACAGCGACGGGCGGTCGTCCTCCTCGAACGTCTCGCTCATGACGATGCGAACGTTCTGCGTCTCGGCCAGATCGAACTGTTCGGCGAGACTCGTACTGTCGTACCGACAGCGACTCGTCGCACTCTCGTTGCCGTCGAAAAACGAGACCGTACAGTACGTATTGAGGACGTGGGGCTGTCCTGGTGAGCCGAGCAGGTCCTGCGTAAGCGAGTCGGCGATCTGGTTCGAGACCGCCGGCTCTTCTTCGCCGCTGAGGTCAAACGGCTGGAGAATTCCTGGCACGAACGTAAACACGAACAGTACCACTCCCAGAAAGACTGCCATCCCGATCGCGAAGTCGATGGATGTCTGGCCTCTGTGATTTGTCATCCGGTGACTCCCTGGTGTCTGTCGGTTTTGCCCTGCGTCATCACGATGTCGTCCTGTCCTTTCGGTTCGGTCTCCGCTCCGGGCCGAGGGTCGGTAGTTCTCGCTACAACCAATACACTCACATCGTATATCGGTTGTGGCCAACGCGAGCCAACCGCACCGTCGATGCCCGGACTATGAGCCGTCTCCGACCGCCTCTGGTGGGGACGTCAGTGCGTTTCGAGTCGCTTCTCGAAGTGGACCAGTTCGTATTCCCCCTGTTCGGATCTGGCCACCTCGCGATAGCCCGCCTCCTCGTACAGCGCAATCGCGCGCTTCTGGCGTCGCGATGTCGTGGCTAGCAGTCGGTCGTAGGCGTCCCTGTCGATCCGCCCTTCCAGTTTTTCGAGCAGCGCGCGTCCGTAGCCGTTGCCCTGAAGCGGTGGTGCGACGCGCATGCGATGGAGTTCGGCACTGTTTGGCACTGTCCGCTCGTCGTCGTGGCCGTGTTCGTTCGGGAGGAATCCTCCCATCGCAACCAGGGCCCCGTCGAAGGTGCTCGGGACGCCCGCGGCGTCGACCGACGACGAGACGCCGACAAGAAACTCTCCGCCGGTCTCGAAGTAGGCGGACTCGACCGCGTCGAGGTCTTCCGTTCCGGGAACGTCGGCCGGGTCCGTCCCTGCCTCGCGCATCGCCCACTCGTGCAACTCCAGAACTGCCTCGCCGTCTCGGGGGTCGTACCGCCTGAACCGGAGTTCGTCGGCCATCCCTCAGCGATCCTCGAAGACCGATTCGCCGGGTTTCGTCCGCGCCCCGGTCGAGAGCACGACGCCGGGATTCAGACTCGTGTTGATTCCCGTCTTCACCCCGTCACCGGCGACGACGCCGAACTTCCGGCGGCCGGTCGAGACGCGTTCGCCCTTGACGGTCACTCGGACGTCGCCGTCGTCGTGGCGCAGGTTGGCAACGTTGGTCCCGGCCCCGAAGTTCACCTCGCGGCCGAGCACGCTATCACCCACGTAGGAAAGGTGCGGGACGCTACTCCCGGCCATCACGACGCTGTTTTTGATCTCGACGGACTGGCCGACTTTCGCCCCCTCGCCGAGCAGCGTCCGGCCGCGGACGTAGGCGTTCGGGCCGACGGTCGCGCCGGATCTGATCAGCGCCGGCCCCTCGATGACCGTCCCCGGTTCGACCGTCGCATCCCCCTCGACGACGACGGGGCCGCGGATCGTCGCCGAGTCGGCGACAGTTCCCGCGAGACGCCGGTCGAGGCCGTCGAGTTTCCACTCGTTTGCTTCAAGCAGTTCCCAGGGACGGCCGACGTCCAGCCAGCGGTCGAGTTCGACGGCCCGCACGTCGAACTCGTCGATCACGCGCGCGAGCACATCGGTCAGTTCGTACTCGCCGCGCTCGGATTTCGAGACGTCGAGATACTCGCGTGCGGCGGCCGGAAACTGGTAGGCACCGGCGTTGGCGAGATTCGACGGCGGATCGGTTGGTTTCTCGACGATGCCGGTCACCGTCGAGCCGTCGGTCGAGAGGACGCCGTAGCTCGTCGGATCCTCGACTTCGATGGCGGCGATAGCCGGTCCGCCCTCGAATAGCCTCTCGATTCCGCCGTCGTAGAGGTTGTCGCCGTTGAGAACGACGAAGGGGCCGTCGAGTTCGGGGGCCGCCGCGCGGACGGCGTCGGCGGTGCCGCGCTGTTCGCTCTGCGTGACGAACGTGACCGGAACACCGCGGTAGGAGTCGCCGAAATACGCCGTGATCTCCTCGCGCTCGTAGCCGACGACGACGATCAACTCCGAGACGCCGCCCTCGACGGCCGCGTCGGCGGCGTGAGCCACGAGCGGTCGATCGGCGACGGGGACCATCGGCTTCGGCAGGGAGTCGGTCAGCGGTCGCATCCGGGTTCCCTGTCCTGCGGCCAGCAGTACTGCTTGCATGGCCGTATCGTCTCGCGCGGGACTGATATGCCTATCGTCGCGGCCCGCCTGCGATCAACGCCGTTTCGACCCCCGACGGGCCGACACCGGCGCGCGGTCCCCGAAGGACTTCCCGCAACTGGGGCAGTCGCCGTCCTCGAAAAACTCTCGCGGACCCGCCCGAGTCTCGGGATCCCATCGAACGCGGTAGCCACAGCGATCGCAGATCGTCGTCTGTCGCGCCATACTGTCGCTTGTCGCTCGCCAGTAAAAATCCCCGGTACCGCCCCCCGGTGACACGCCGGACTTTTGCCGCCTGATCGCCTACCCGGAGCTATGACTGAGGACATCCCAGACTCGGCCCGCGAGGCCTTCGAGGGCCACGAGAAAATTGCTGATGCCGAGGAGGGGTACGCTATCGAGACGACCGTTTTCGACGGGTTCGTCCGGGCGAGTGAGGGCCCCGACTGGAAAGACACCTACACGGTGACGGTGTTCGTCCCGACGCTGTCGGCGGCGGCAGCAGAGGCGGTCGGTCCCGCTGTCGAGGACGGCTGGCGGGACACGCTCGAACGCCGCCTCGAAGACGCGCCCCAATCGACCCGCGCGAACGTCGACCTCCACGCACTCGATATCGAGGCGGTCGACGACGAACTCCAGATCACCTTCACCTTCGAGTACGGAGACGCCGATCGGGCGGCCGATATCGCCAAGACCTTCGTCGAATACGTAGAGGGAACCTATATCGAGGGTGTCGTGCCGGGCTACGAGTACGAACCGCCCGTCTCCGATCTGCTCTCGAACGCGAGCCAGTCCGACGACAGCAGTGCCAACCGCGGCGGAACGCCGCTTTAGTCCATCGCGATATACGTCTGTGTGCTGCTGACGCCGTCGATAGACTGGACCTCTGTCGCGGCGATACCCTTCACGTCGCCGGGCGAGTCGACGGTGACGACGGCGATGAGGTCGACGTCCCCGGCGACGATGTGGGTCCGTTCGACCCCCTCGATCCCCGTGATTTCGTCTTTGAGTCGGTCCGCCTCGCTCGTGTTCGCCTTGATCATGATGTATGCTCTGACCATGTTATGCACCTCTTGGCTGCGCTCGTACACTCTCTCCGACGATCAACTGTCGAATCTCGTCGAGGTTCTCTGTGTCACCCAGAACGACCACCCGGTCGCCGCTTTCCAGCGAGTCGTCCGCCGTCGGCAATCGGAGCGACTCGCCTTCCGATCCGTACGCGATCAGTCGGGCGGTCCCCGGAAGTTCGAGTTCGCTCAGCGTGTAATCCTCCATCGGAGACGCGCTCGTGACGGTGAACTCGACGATCTGTAGGGACTGTTCGATATCCGCAATCGCCCGGATGTTGCCGCCGGTGAGGGCGTTTTTCGCGACGATTGCGCCCAGTCGCTCCGGGTAGACGATCTGATCCACCTCCTCGACATGCTTTTGATAGATATCCTCCCGGTAATCCTCGTCGATCCGCATGACTGTCCGACAGCCGTACTGATTGGCGATCGCACACGCGGCGTAGTTGGCGTTGAGATCACCCGTCAGCGCGCCGACTGCGTCTGTCTTTTCGATCCCGGCCGAAAGCAGGACGTCCTCGTTCGCGGCGTCACCGTTGATCACGGTAAACCCCTCGCTACGCGCTCGTTCGACGGCTTCCTCGTCGGGGTCGACGAGAACCACCTCGTGATCTGTTCCCCGTATCGCCCGCGCAGTCCGCAGTCCCAC
>JBLGCM010000183.1:0-4570 GCA_047617345.1 Natronomonas sp.
GGCGAACCTGCTCGTCCTGCCCTTTGCGACGCTGCTCGATCCGACAGTCAGCTACAACTTCGCCGGCTTCAACGGACCGATGACCGCCTTCTTCACCGTCGAGGGGCCGCTGTCGGCCTTTGGCGGCTTGGTCTTCACCGCGATCAATCTCCTCTTTTGGACGTGGTGGATCAATTTCAACCTCGCGCTGTTCAACTGCATCCCGGCGTTCCCGCTCGACGGCGGGCACATCCTCCGGACGAGCACGGAATCGGTCGTCTCCCGGCTTCCGGTCCCGAAGCGCCGTCTCGTCGTCACGGTCTTTACCAGCGTCGTGACCATCGGCATGGTCTTTGCCGTCCTCGTGATGATCTTCGGGCCCGCACTGCTCGTCTGACATTTGTGATACCAAATACCACCCCGCTGTTGTCCGGCACTTTCACTTTCACTCCGGCAGGGTCGGTTATATACCCCTGGCAGTAGATCGTTTCTACCAGAGGGGCTCCCCCTCTTCTTGTCACACGCTTTTCCCCTTTGACCGCTCGCTCGGAGTGCCGACAGTCCGCGCAATTATTTCCGCATCCTATCGGATATATCAGGTGTCCTTCGTTAGTCACGAGACATGGCGTATCAGATGACGCCGAGGATTCCCCTCAGCGTTCTCGCTTTTTTGTTCTCGTTCTCGTTGCTGGTCTACGGCATCGCCCGGTACGACCGAGGAGAGCGAGAACAGGAGTTGCTCGCGTTCATCTCGGCGATGGGGGCGATCTCGCTCACGCAGATCAGCGTTGTTCTCGGGGATCTGTTCACGACGGCGGCGGTGCAGCTATTCTGGGTCAACTTCACCAACGCCGTCGGGTTGTTTCTGGTCGCATACTCGTTTCTGTGGTTCGCGCTGGCGTACTCGGGGCGCGACTGGCGGCTGGACCGACGGACGGGGGCCCTCGTAGCGGGACATATCGCCCTCAATCTGGTCGTCGTCGTGCTCGCGCCGGAGTTTCTGTACGAAGTGGATGGCGTCGCGTCGCGAGGACCGTACACGGTGCTTGGCATCACGTTCGAGCAGTGGGTGTTCATCGACCGAACGCTCAAGCTCTCGTTTCGACTCTTTCAGCTGTATATCTACGGTATCGTCGTCCTCACCGCGATCATTTTCGCACTGTACGTTCTCGACAACCGTCCCCATCTCGCGGGTGGACAGATTGCTACGCTGACGGCGGGAATCGGGAGTCCGATCGTTCTCAACGGGCTGATGTTCGTCGGCGTCGTTCCCCCCGCACTGAACTTCACCGTGATGTCTCTGAGCGTGACCAGCGCTGCCTTCGCCGTTGCAATCTTCCGGTATCGATTGCTGACGCCGGCCCCTGTCGGGCGCCAACAGCTAGTCGAGATGATGGACGATCCGGTCGCGGTGCTCGACAGCAACGGACGCGTCGTCGACTCGAATCCCGCGGCACGCGGACTGGTCGACGCGCCCTCGAACTGGCGAGACGTCCCCTCGGAGACGTTTTTCTCACCCCTTTCCGAGCAGATCGACCCGACTGCCGATCGCCTCCCCGTCGATACCACGATCACCGTCAAAGACGACGGCGACACGCGATATTTCGATCTCAGCATCGCACACATCCAGTCTGAAACCGCCGAAATTCTCGGCGTATTGATCGTTCTGCGAGACATCACCGGCCAGTACGAGTCTCGACGGCGACTCGAAGAGAAAACCGAACAGCTCGACAAGTTCATCAACATCGTCTCTCACGACCTTCGGAGCCCCCTCAGCGTCGCGAGCGGTAACGTCGAACTGCTCAGACACGACCGGGATGACCAGCGACTCGAGACAGTTGCAGACGCCCTGGACCGGATGGACGAACTCCTCGAAGAAACACTCCAGATTGCCCGACAGGACGAGGACGTTGCTCTCCAACCGGTCTCGTTAGACAGCCTCGCTGCGGAATCCTGGGCGATGATCGCGACTGACGATGAGACGACACTCGAACGACCGGAGTCGGTAGTCATCCACGGGGATCCGGAACGGATCAAAACTCTGTTCGAGAACCTGTTCCGGAACGCAGTGGAGCACAACGAGCGGCCAGTTACCGTCCGTGTCGGAGCGATCGACGAGACGCGGGACGGGTTCTACGTCGAGGACGACGGGTCGGGGATTCCCGAGGAGAAACGCGACAGCGTCCTCGAACACGGCTTCTCGACGCGAGCGGACGGGACCGGCTTCGGGCTCTCGATCGTAACCGACATCGCTCAGGCCCACAACTGGGAGATACGCGTGACGGAGAGCGGCGACGGCGGGGCTCGATTCGAGATCACCGGCATCGAGATTGCCCCCCGACAGTCGGTCCAGCCGTGAGTTCACCCGAAGTCGTCCTACTCGACTCACAACACTTACTATCTATGCCCAAGAGTGACAGATATGCGACGAGGAATTGCAACCATCCTGACACTGGGACTCCTCTCGGGGTTCCTACTGGCGATCATCCTCGGCCTGATGATCGCCCTCGATGCGGTCAGCCTGGGAGTCGCGGTGGTCCTCGTGATCCTGTTCAACCTGCTGGTTTTGCTCGTCGGCCCGCGGTTCAACGACTTCCTGTACCGCTGGCTGTACGGTCTCGAATGGATCACGCTGGACGAACTGCGCGAGCGGTCACCGGCCTCGGCTGCGGCCATCGAGGAAGTAACCACCGAGTACGGCTACGACACGCCGAAACTCGGCTACATCGACGACCGCAACCCCAACGCCTTCACCTACGGCTCCGGCCGGTACAACGCCCGGATCGTCCTCACCGAGGGGTGTTTCGAGTTCCTCGATGATGAGGAGACCGCGAGCGTGGTCGCCCACGAACTCGGCCACATCACCAGCCGAGATTTCATCATCATGACGCTGGCGCACACGATCGTTCAACTGCTCTATCTGATCGCGGTCAACGCGTGGCGCTACGGTTCGGCCGGCGGCTCCTCGAAGAACCGAGCGGCGAGCGCGCTCTACGTCGTCGGAGTGCTCGCCTACGTCTTCTGGTTTGTCGGCGAGTACGCCGTCCTCTATCTCAGCCGCGTCCGGGAGTACGCCGCCGACCGCTTCGGCGCGGAGTACACCCATCCCGACGCGCTCTCGTCCGCGCTCGTGAAAATCGCCTACGGTATCGTGATGAGCGAAGACGATCCCGAACTCTCGAAAGCCACCCGCAACATCGGGATCATGAACGTCCGCGCCAGCAAAAACGACGGGATGATGTATCACAACGCCCGAGAGAACGGCGACCCGGATCTGCTCCTTCGTTCGTTCTTATTCGATCTGAAAAACCCGTGGGCGCAACTGCTCGAACTCACCTCGACGCATCCGCTGACCGGCAAACGCGTCCGCACGCTCTCGCGGATGGAGGGTGCGAGTCGGTTCGACTTCGAGGATATCCTCCGGCGGTTCCCGGTCGACCGCGGGCGGATGTACCGCGGATTCGCCCGCGACGTGGGCGTGCTGGCGCTCCCAACGCTGGTGGCGGTCGGCTACCCCATCGGCTACCTCGCGTTCGCTGTCGCCAGCGGAGCCTTCTCCTTTGCCCTCCTGATCGGCGGCTGGCTCGCGGCTGTCGGAGCCGCGATTATCTTCCGCACCCGGTACAAGTACCCCGGCGGCGACCCCGAGGAAGCGACGGTCATCGAACTGCTCGCGGATCCGTACGCCTCGCCGGTCCGGGGCCGGCGCGCGCGACTCTCCGGGGAACTGATCGGCCGCGGACAGGCGGGCTATCGCTTCTCGCCCGACCTGATGTTCAAAGATTCGACCGGACTGATGTACCTGAAATACGAGAGCTGGCTTCCGTTCCTCGGGAATCTGCTGTTCTCGGTCCGAAATGTCCCCGAGCTTATCGGGGAGCGCGTCGATATCGAGGGCTGGTATCTCCGCGGGCGGAGCCCGTGGGCCGGGATGCACCGACTCCACTCGGGCGAGGAGCGGATCAAAAGCTACATCCACTACAGCGGGCTGATCGGCGGCGGACTGCTGGTAGTGGTCGGTCTCGTGATCGTCGCTCTGTTCTATCCGATCTAAACGTCCTCGCCCGCATCGCCGCCCACGCCGACGGCGTGTTCGGTCTCGATGGATTCGATTCCGTCGAGTTCACAGATATCGTCGATGCGCTTTTGAGCAACATCGACGCGCAACGCGCCGAACTGGAGACGGTCGGTGACGGTGCCACCGAGTTCCTCGATTGCCTGTTCGAGTTCGCCGCGTTGCTGGTCGTCCTCGGCGATCACGATCAGAACCGCAGTCTCCCCCGCGATGGGATCTTCGCACATTCGCCGGACAGGGTGTGAGAGATACATCGCTACGCCAGCGGCGTCCGCTCGACGACAGTCCCCTCCACGGTCGGGTACTGCTCGACGATTTCGCCCTCGTCGAGGTCGCCCTCCTCGATCATCTCCTCCAGCAGCCACCACGCGAGTTCGACGTGTTCGCTTTTCGTCGCGTAGTAGTCGGCGGGCACGCCGAGTTCGTCGAGGCGGTCGTCGGGGACCCACGTTTTCCCGTAGACGAGCGTGCCGTCGTCGGTCACCTCGTCGAAGGGCCGGCGGATGTTCCGGGCCA
>JBLGCM010000184.1:0-4570 GCA_047617345.1 Natronomonas sp.
GTCTCGTCCCTGTCGACCCCAGGTAGCAGCTCTCACGCTGCCGTATTCGCCGAGAGAACCTCTCTCAGTCTGTACCGTGGCGGTCGGCCACGGCCGCTGTGGGTTTTGTGGTCGGTCGTCGTTCCCCCGATATGAGTCAGCCAAAGCCGGATCTCGTGTGTACGAACTCAAAACGTGCCCCTGCTGTGTGACGGTTCGTCGGGCGCTCTCGGATCTCGAACTTCCGTACGAATCGCGGTCGGTCCCGAGCTCTCGCTCGCGCCGCTCGGAGGTCGACGAAGCGACCGGCCAGTCCGGTGTGTCGGTGCTCGTCGACCGAACGAACGACATCGAGAGAATGGCCGAGAGCGACGACATCGTCGAGTATCTCTCCGACGAGTACGGTGACGACCAGTCCCCGCCTCCCTCGGGGCTGATCGACAGATCCCTCTCTGTTTTCTTCTGATCTCGATCTCCGTGATCTGAGAGTTCGACCTCTCTAATGACAAGGTTGAAGGTTAGATTGAATCTAAATCCGGTATGAGCGAGGCGGCCAGCAGACGCCGGTTTGCCCGCGCGGCGTGGGTGAACGTCCTCGGAAACACTGCCAAAATCATCGTCGAGGGGGCAGTGGGGCTTCTGTTCGGCAGCGTCGCGTTGGTCGCCGACGCCGCCCACTCCGTCGCGGATCTGATCGCCAGTTTCGTCGTCTTGCTGTGGGGCAGCAGTCGATTCGACGAGGCTGACAGCGATCACCCACACGGCCACGCCCGCATCGAACCGCTGACCGCGCTGTTCGTCGGCACGGTGATCGTTCTGCTCGGCGGTAATTTGCTCTACGAATCGGCACTCGGCCTCATCGAGGGTGTGCCCATCGATTTCAGCCCGCTTATGGTGGCCGCGCTGCTTTTCGCGATGGCGGACATGTACCTCGTCTACTGGTACACCGAGCGAATGAACGTCGGCGTCGATTCGACGGCACTCGACGCACTCGCACTCGACTGCCTCAACGACCTGTACACCTCCGTCGCCGCGCTCGTCGGCGTCGCCGGAATCGCGCTCGGCTATCCGATCCTCGACGCGGTCGCCGGCGCGGTCGTCAGCCTCCTCGTCATCTACCAGGGCATCGTCATCGCCCGGGAGAATCTAACATACCTCTCGGGGAAGGCCGCCCCCCAGCAGCGCAAGGATGCCGTCGAGTCGACGCTGCTCGATCACGAGGGGGTTCACGGCGTCCACGACCTCGCGGTCTTCTGGGACGGGTCGGTCCTCGAAGTCGAAGCCCACGTCGAAGTCGACGGTGACCTCACCCTCAGAGAGGCCCACGACCTCGAAACTGACCTGGTACTGGGCGTCCGGGGTCTCGACGACGTCCGAGACGTGCATATCCACCTCGATCCCTCGGGCGTCGGCGAGTGGAAAGACACCCAGGAGTCGCTGAACACGCCAGCGGTCACAGAGACAAACGCCAGCGAATTCGAGACCGAGACTCGGTCGCCGGGTTCGGCACGGCCGAGCGAAGACGGTGACTCCTGATCAGTGTTCGACGAACTCGAAAAGGACGCCGCCCGTCGATCCGGGATGGAGAAAGGCCACGTCGTGGCCCCACGCCCCGGGCCGGGGCTGTTCGTCGATCAGGTCGATTCCGAGACCGCGAGCGGTATCGAGACTCGCTTCGATGTCCTCGGTTTCGACGGCGAGGTGGTGGATCCCCGGCCCGCTGTGGTCGAGATAAGAGGCGATAGCGCCGTCTCCGAGCGGTTCGATCACCTCGAAGTAGCAGTTGCCGAGGTCGAGAAACCGAATTTCCATCTCGTTGAAAGCCTCCTCGTGAGCAACCGAGCAGTCGAACAACGCGGTGTACTGCTCGACCAGCGAGTCGGCGTCGTCGGTCGCGATGCCGGCGTGATCGACGTTCACATCGCCCCACCCTGTTTATACTCGCCGAAGACGTTTCGCATCGCATCGCAGATTTCGCCCGTCGTCGCGTAGACCTTCACGGCGTCGATGATGTGGGGCATCAGATTCTCGTCGCTCCGAGCCGCGTCTTCTAGCGCTGTGAGCCGTTCGTCGACGAGTCCGTCATCACGCTCCTCGCGCAGGCTGTCGAGGTGGGTTTTCTGTCGTTCCTGCTGCTCTTTCGAGACCTCCTCGATATCGACCTCTTCGTCTTCTTCGACGGTGAACTCGTTGACGCCGACGATGATCCGGTCGCCGTCTTCGATCTCCTGCTGGCGCTCGAAGGCGGTGTCCTGGATCTGTCGCTGGACCCAGCCGTTGTCGATGGCTTTGGTCATCCCGCCACGACCGTCGACCTCGTCGATGATCTCGAAGGCCTCCGCCTCGAGTTCGTCTGTCAGCGACTCGACATAGTAACTGCCCGCCAGCGGATCGATAGTGTCCGCTGCGCCGGACTCGTGGGCGAGAATCTGCTGCGTTCGGAGTGCCGTCCGCACGGACTGTTCGGTCGGCAGCGACAGCGCCTCGTCTTTGCCGTTGGTGTGCAGGCTCTGCGTTCCGCCCAGCACTGCCGCAAGCGCCTGGTACGCGACGCGGACGACGTTGTTCTCGACCTGCTGGGCGGTCAGCGTCGACCCCGCTGTCTGGGTGTGGAACTTCAACTGCTTCGAGGACGGATCCGTCGCGTCGAACCGTTCGTCCATAATTTTCGCCCACATCCGCCGGGCCGCCCTGAACTTCGCCACCTCTTCGAGGATATTGTTGTGCGCCGCGAAGAAAAAAGAAAGTTGGGGGGCGAACTCGTCGACGTCCAGTCCAGCGTCCAGTGCCGCCTGCACGTAATCGACGCCGTCGGCGAGCGTGAAGGCGAGCTCCTGGGCGGCGGTCGCGCCGGCCTCGCGAATGTGATAGCCCGAAATCGAGATGGTGTTGAAACTCGGCGTCTCCTCGGCACAGAACTCGAAGATGTCGGTGATGATTCGCATCGACGGCTCCGGTGGGTAGATGTAGGTGTTGCGTGCGATGTACTCTTTGAGCACGTCGTTCTGGATCGTTCCCCGAAGCTCGGAGCGGTCGACGCCCTGTTGATCGCCGACGGCGATGTACATCGCCAACAGGACGGAGGCGGGTGCGTTGATCGTCATGCTCGTCGAGACTTCGTCGAGCGGGATCCCCTCGAAGACTCGCTCCATATCCCGCAGCGAGTCGATAGCGACGCCTGATTTCCCGACTTCGCCGGCGGCCATCGCGTCGTCGGAGTCATAGCCCATCTGCGTCGGCAGATCGAACGCCATCGAGAGGCCGGTCTGACCCTCGTCGAGCAGATAGTGAAATCGCTCGTTGGTTTCCGCGGCGGTCCCCATCCCCGCGTACTGACGCATCGTCCACAGGCGGCCCCGATGCCCGGTCGGGTACACACCGCGGGTATACGGCTCCCCGCCGGGGAAACCGAGGTCGTCGCTGTAATCGAGGTCGGCGACGTCGCTGGGCGTGTAGACGCGCTTGACGGGCCGCCCGCCCGTATCGGTCTCGAACTGTTCCTTTCGTTCCCCGAACCGTTCGAGCGTTGGATCGAGTTCGTCGGCCTCCCACTCTGCTTTGGCCGACCGGATCTCTTCGAGCTCTTCGGGATCGAACATATCTCCGAAGAGCAGTTCCGCGACCTTAATCCTTCATAGTGATTCTTTCCCGCCGCAACGAAACGGCTACACGACCAGTGCTGGCGAGGCCGCTGTTACGGACCAGGGGATCCGTTAGCCGCACAGCCCCGAAACTAGCCCGCCGAGACCGCCGAACACGATAGGGCATCTAGCGCCCCAGAGCAGCAGCGTCGAGAAATATCAGCTCGTGTCGTACTTGTAGCTCGCCTCGTCGGGGTCGATCCCGAAATCCTCCGGCCCCTCCTCGGGCCCGGGATCTTCCTCGGGCTCGGAGTGGGCGTTTTTGAACGCCTCGCGCAGGTGGCCGGGCATTCTGAACCGCTCGACATCGATACGGAGCGGCACCGCTCCGGGATCGACTCCCTCCTGTTTGTCTTCGAGTCGTCGCTGGAGAGCGCCCGGTAGCTGCGCCGGTTCGACCGCCGAGAATCCGAACTGAGAGAGGTACGATGTCTCGCTGGTGAGCGAATAGACGGTCTCGAATCCCTTGTCGCGGGCTGTCGTGATCAGCCGCTCGACGACGTGAGCACCGACCCCCTGTTCGCGCCAGTCGGAGACCACGCCGATACTCGTGAGTTCACAGATCTCCCCGTCGTCGGTCTTGTGGACTCGAATCCGTCCGAAGCCGGCCCGCTCCCCGGAGTGTTCGTCGACGGCGATGACGTAGTCTCGGGATCGAAATGCTGTCTCGTCGAGTTCCATTGCCTCGATCTGATCGAGTAGCCAGACCTCATCGCGGTTTTTCGCATCCCGGACGTACATGAGTGTACCTAGGTGGGGGCCGGATGAAAAGCATTTCTGGGGCTGTCAGTTCGGGCCGTCGCCGATAGACGTCAGGCGATCTGCGTCTCTGGTTACGCCGAGGAGGTCGATTCCCGGCGATACACGACCGCTCGCAAGAATCGCCATGGTGAATATGGACCAATCAGAGCCGAACAGTCGGCCATGAGTCACAGCTATGTGCCCCTCGG
>JBLGCM010000185.1:0-4502 GCA_047617345.1 Natronomonas sp.
GGCGAGTCGCTCGCCGCCGAGTGACACCGAAGACGAGACCGACTGGGTCGAGATCGATCTGATCGACGGGACCGGTATCGAGGCGGCGATCACGGAGGCGGCGGTGGTGATCCACGCCGCGAGCGCACCACGGGGAGACACCGAGGCGGTCGATGTCGAGGGGACGAAGCGACTCCTCGACGCGGCGGCCGACGCGGGTATCGAGAACCTCCTGTACGTCTCGATTGTCGGGGTCGACGAGATTCCGCTCTCGTACTACCAGCACAAACTGGCCGCCGAGGAGGCCGTCGAGGCGAGTTCGGTGCCGTCGACGATTCTGCGGGCGACGCAGTTTCACTCCTTCGTGGAGCAACTGCTCTCCAGAATCGCACGGCTCCCGGTCTGGCCGCTTCCGACGAAACTGCGAAGCCAACCGATAGACGTGGGCGAGGTGGCTGAGACTATCGTCGAGTACGCGACGCCGGAGGCGGCGGGTCGCGTGCCCGAAGTCGGTGGTCCCGAGGTCCTGACTCTCGGTGAACTGGCGACAGCCTACCGCGGTGCTCGCGGCCTCCGGCGACCGATTGTCCGGATCCCACTCCCGGGAACGGTCGCGGGCGGATTTCGGGCCGGGAACGCGACGAATCCGGACCGAGCGGTCGGCACGGTCACGTGGGAATCGTGGCTGGTCCGGAAATGCGACACAGCGGGAAAGCAGACGACTGAGGCGTGACGTCGTCTTGAGTTCAGATCAAGACCGGCTTTTTGATGACTCCCCGACACAGCACAGTTTTACGGCGTTCCGCCTCGATTGCCTCAGTCTGTACTGGTCGGACCGCCACAGATTGTCGTGAATACTTAACACGAATCGCCATGACAACCCACCATGGAAACGGCAGAGGCTCCGGAATCCGACACAGTCATCGGCGAACTTGAGTTGACCCGTGCGCTCACGATTCAGATGACGGCGCTCGGGACTATCGGATTGCTCGTCGCCGTCGCCGCGCTGGGCGGCCTCTACGAACTGGTGGTCGGTCGGCCGCCATCGTTCCGGTTCGCGTCGGGCGTCGCGTGGTGGACTAACGCCCTCGATGTGCTGGTCGTTCTGTTTCTCGGCACGGTCTTTCTCGTTCCCCACGAATGGCTACACGGCCTGGCAATCCGCTCCTACGGCGGCGAGCCGCGATACGGCGTCGGTATTGCACACTTCATTCTCCCCTACGCCTACGCGACGACCGACCACGAGTTCAGCCGCAATCAGTTCATCGTCGTCCTCATGGCCCCGCTGGTCGTGATGACGGCTGTCGGTATTCCGCTGATGCTCGTCTTCGAGTGGGGTTGGCTGATCGTCCCGCTGGCGGCCAACGCTGCGGGAGCGATTGCTGATCTCTGGATGACCGTGACGCTTTTGAGCTATCCCGCCCGGATCCGTCTCGAAGACCACGAAACCGGTGTCAGAATCCTCGGGCGCGCGGAGGACCGACCCGGATCGTTCTCGGTGACTGCGGTCGTCTGGGATGCGCTCGCGGGCGCGGCGGTCGCCGCAGTCGGCGTGTTTCTCCTGTTGGCCGTCAGCGGACCGATTCTGTTGTCCGCCCTCGGCGTCGAATCGCTCACAGTCGGTACGCCGGACACGTTCACATACCTGTTTTCGTTCACGGAGACGCCCGAGGAGATCTCCTTCGGCGTCGGTCCCGGCGTGCTTGTCGTCGGCGCCACCGTCGGCGTGGTCTACGCGCTCGGTCGGAGTTACCGGCGAGGCAGAGCCCGCAGTTCGGGGCCGCCGGAGAGCGGCTGATCAGCGGCTCAGCTCTGCATCAGATTCATCACTTCGTCGACCACCTCCGGTTCGACGGCGACGACGTACCGGTTCCCGGCGGTGAGCGTCGTGTCGGGGCGCGCGATCCGGTCGCCGTTGCCGTCCGAGACGACGAGAGTTCCCTCCGGAAACCGAACCTCCGAAAGGGGTTTTCCGGCGGCCGGCGCCCCTTCGGCGACGCGGACGACCATGATGTCGAAAGTCCCGGCCACGTCCGACAGCGTTTCGACATCGCCGCCGATGATCTCGTTTGCGGCGATCCGGGCACCGGCGCGCTCCGGGAAGAGGACGGCGTCGACGAACCGCGTGTAGGCTTCGCCGGTCGTCCGTTCGATGCGGGCGACCGTCCGAATGCCCGGACTCATCTCCTCGGCGACCAGACAGACGGCGAGATTCAGGCCGGTCTCTCCGGTGAGTGCCGCGATCACATCCGCTTTTTCGATGCCCGCCTGTTCGACGATTCCCGGATCCGTGGCGTCGCCGTTGATGACGGTGGCGGTCCACTCGTCGGCGATATCCGAGACGATCCGGTCGTCGCGTTCGATGATCGTTACGTTGTGTCCTCGGTCGGCGAGTAGCTTCATCGTTTGGAAGCCGACTCGCCCACCGCCAGCGATGATCACGTCGAGTGTTCGTGTCATGTTAGTCCTCTGTGTCGGGTTGCAGTTCGCTTCTGCCCTCTCGGTCCTGAATCGCCCGGCTCCGTGTCTGATCGAGTGCGACGAACGCGGTCGCGCCCAACAGCAGCCAGCCGACGCTGAGCCCCAGCGCCAGCGGATCTGTCCGGATCAGATACCGGACGAGTACGCCCGTCAGCAGGAGATTGAGCGCGATCCCGATCAGCGGCGGGGCCGGATAGAACGGCATTTTGTACGGCCGGTTCATGTCCGGTCGCTCCCGGCGCAACCGGATCACGGCCACGTTGACGATCATAAACGAAAGCAGGAAGAAGAGACTCGACATGTTTCCGGCACTCTGTGTCGGCAGGACAACCGACCCGAGCATCACGACTGCACTGGCGACGATGGCGACGAACGGTGTCCCGAATCGGTGGTGTAACTGTCCGAAAGAGGGGAGCAACTGCCCCTCCCGACCCATCGAAAATGCCACCCGCGAGGAAGCGATGACAACGGCGTTCAGGGCTGTCAGCGTCGAGAACACCGCGCCGAAGACGATGAGCGCGCCGCCGTTTTGGATGATCGGTAACCCGGTCGGCATGAACGAGGTCGCCGCGGTTGCGATGCCCGCCTCGCCCGCCGAAGCGAGTCCGCCCGCGCCGAGCGTCCCGACCGCAACAGTGACCACTGCCAGATAGACGACGACGGTCACGGCGAGGCTGATAAAAATGGCCTTCGGGATGTTCTCGCGGGGATTCTTGACTTCCTCGGTGACGGTCGTAATAAGATCGTATCCTTCGAAGGCAATAAACGTCAGCCCCATCGCCGGGAGAATCGCCGTTGCCGACTTGCCGTCGGGAAACAGCGGCTGGAACTCTGCGGTCGAGAACATCGGCGAGGCGAGGCCGAATCCGACGAAGACGACGAGGATACTCACCTTGATGATCGTAAAGACCGTCTCGGCGCTGCCGCTCGCGGCAGTCGAGACGGCGTTGAGCGCGACCAGTCCGAACACCGCGAGAAAGGCCAACAGCACCGACAGCGGCAACTCTGCACCGAGAAGCGGGAGCGCAACCGCACTGACCTCGCCGGGCGGAGGGACGATGCCGTAGACGTGCAGCAGTTCGAGGAAGTTGGGCGCAAAGCCCAGTGCGTACAGCGCTCCGGCGATCATGTACGCAAACCAGAGCATCCAGCCCATGATGAACGAGGCGAAGTCGTCGAAGATCTCCCGGACGAAGGCGTAGCCGCCGCCGCTTTTCGGGATCGACGCCGCGAGTTCGGCGTAGGACAGCCCCGTAAAAGCGGTCACGACGCCGTTGAGCGCGAAAACGAAGATCGCCGCCGGACCGGCGATCTCGGCCGCCAGTCCCGTCAACACGAAGATCCCGGCACCGATCATCGCGCCCATGCCGATCATCGTCGCGTCTAATAGCCCGAGTTCGGCATTCGGGGAGCGAGTCTGACTAGCCATCGGTACACATCATTTCCTCTTCAGCTTCCTGGCCGTGCACGTCCGTATATCTCGGTTTGATCGGGTAATAACTTGGGGCGTTCTCTCCCGACTGGGAGTCCGGTACATGAGTAAACTGCCGCCGTCTCCGTGCCGGTCTGAACGGTACAGCCGTCTCCGTCTCGCTGCCGCGCCGGCACACCCAAAGTAAAGCTTCGGCCACCGTTGGAAACGATATGGCCTCCGATCTGAGAAACATGCTCAGGACGATGAACGTCTCGGTGACGAGGAGTTTGTGAATACGTTAGAAAACGCCGGATTATTTGCCAAAAGCGCCGACGAGATGCTCGAACGCGTCGAGAAAATCGAGGCGGGACTCACACCGATTTTCCCGTCGTTCGATCGGCGGCGAACTGCTGCTCGTCAGAGCGATCTTTTCACTGGGTTGCGAGCCCGGAGCCGGCGACGGTAAACCCGACACGGAGACCGAAACGCCCGCCGACGATTTTGAATCGGACTCGCGACGGCGACGCCGATCGGGGCGGTGTGGACGTCACGATCCGTAGAAGCGATCGCTGCCGTCGCTGAGACACCGTTACTGTGTCTCTCTGTCGGTTGACGAAGACAGTGGGAT
>JBLGCM010000186.1:0-4477 GCA_047617345.1 Natronomonas sp.
CGTGTGACTTAGTGAGCAGCAATCCAATAATCACGATGTCCGTCCAACTAAAGACGTATCCGCTGACGGAGGCGACAAATGAGTATTTCGAGAAATCAACAAGCGACTGGGCTTGTTGGATCGTTGGCCAACCAAGTGCGAACGAACTTCGATAGGCACTCCATACCAGCATGACGGTTAGCCCACCAAGCAATCCATAGATCAGGGAAAGGATTTCCAGCCCCTGAGACAAGAGAATTATCCCAAGGGAAACGAACACAATTCGCCGAGAGAGCAAAGGGAATGCTGTATCTCCGACCCGCAGTTCACCCTCCAAGACCCGAAGGAAGAACTTCCCGAATGTTTGGAGGGTCAGTGCTAAAGCGAGATGCAGCGCATACTGCCCGCCGATGTATCCGTTTATTTCTCCTCTAAACACGAATATTGATACGATAAAAACGATCAGTATCACCGCCTTCATAGCCACTGCGGTCGAAAGTACGCGGCCAGCGGTCTCTCCTTCACTGAGACGTTTCATCACCGCCCTATTGATTCCCAGGTCTGCCGGTATCGTCAGCATCCCCAGGACAGATTGGAACAAGAAAAATATCCCCATCGCGCCGGAACCTAGTTCCTGACTGAAATAGGCAATCCCGACGAAGCTGATGATCATTCCCAAGCCGTCCGTCAGAAAAATCTTGACAGCAGAACGGGAAAGATTCATGTTGGACAGGGGTCACAACTTCGGAATAGTACTGATAATCTGGCGAACTCGTGTCCGCAGCCAAGTAGTTCGACGGGAGTCCGACAACTGTTAACCAATCCCTCCTTAACTTGGGCTTCCCCATCGAAAAGTATGAATACTAGAACAAAATCCGCGAAAAGCATCAACCACAGAGCGAGAATGATTCCGACTGCGACGTACATCAGACTCAAAAACTCTTGTTTGATGACAAGGATAGCGCGCATGATCGTTATTTCTGCGTATTCTGCCTGCGTGACGACATTCAATATCACGTCGGATCCAGACTCCTCATAGTAGACAATTCGCGGTTTAAAAGGTTGTCGAACAACGATGTTTGAGACTAACGTATGTAGTCAACAGATGCCACGCTGCGTAGCCATCTAACAAACATCGTCTCTGTCCAGTGGACTGTGAGTATGAGACTGATCTCGATAAGAATTCTTCCTAACGTGAATACAATAGATATTGTTGACACTGTTGATGTAACAGTAAGGCCAATATGCTGACAATATTCTCATTCATCGAATTCGTATTCGGAGGGGCCGATCGCTAACCGTTCAAAAATCGCCTCGTGATACGTTTCCCGCGCCCATTCGCGGATCGGCGCTTCGGCGTCAGTGAACTCCGAATCGGGGTCGATCTCGGCGATGACGACCCACGACGCCTCGTCGTCATCGTAGCCGACTGCGTAGACACGGAGATCCTCGTCCTCGCTGTCGACCCGTTCTGTCGCTGGTTGCTCGGTCTCGCTGCTGTCGGTGCCCTCGTCGCCGATCACCTCGACGGTCCCGATGCCCTCGTCGCGGCCGCCGAAGGGGTTGTCCTCGTCTTCCTCGTCTGGATCGGTCTCGGTGACGCGAGCCTCCGCGCCGACTTCCCGCTCGTCGTTGGCGCGGCGCTCGTCGTACAGAAGCAACGCGGCGATGACCTGCTCGCCGAGCCAGGTGTAGGGGATGACCCGCACCGTAGCGGCGTTGTTCAGCGCCGCGATATCCTCGGCGGACATCGGCCGGCCGGGGAGTGCGTCGAGGGCTCGCTCCATTGGCGGAGACTATGCACTCCCGGGATATGTAGCCTCGGCCTTTACCGCACAACCCACAAGAGGATGCGGGCCTACCATCAGATAGAATGGGAGCGATCGAGCGTCTCGCCGACGATGTGTCCTTCGACCCCGAGGCCGTCTCGGTCGACGACGAAGGCGTCCTCGAATCCTTAGAACCGGTCGTTCAGGAGTGGTGGATCGAGGAGTTCGGCGAGTTCGTCCCCGAGAACGGCGGCTTTTTCACCCCGCCACAGAAGGAGGCAATCCCGCTAATTCACGAGGGGACGAACACGCTCGTCTGCTCGCCGACCGGATCGGGAAAGACGCTCTCGTCGTTCTGTAGTATCATCAACGAACTGTTCCGCCGCGATCGGGCCGAAGGCCTCGAAAACAGCGTCTACTGTCTGTATGTCTCCCCGCTGAAATCGCTGGCAAACGACATCCACCGAAATCTCGAAGTCCCCCTCGACGGCATCACCGAAAAACTCGACGAGCGCGGCGAGGGCGTGGAGATTCGCCACGCCATCAGGCACGGCGACACCAGCGACAGCGAGCGCCAGGCGATGCTCGACACGACGCCGCACATTCTGAATACGACGCCAGAGACACTCGCAATCCTGCTCAACTCTCCCAAGTTCAGAGAGAAGCTGCGAACCGTCGAGTACGTCATCGTCGACGAGATTCACAGCCTCGCCGAAAACAAACGCGGCACACACCTCTCCGTTTCCCTGGAGCGACTGGAAGCGCTGGCGGAGAGGTCACTCACCCGGATCGGCTGTTCGGCGACGGTCGAGCCGCTGGAGACGATTGCGGAGTTTCTGGTCGGCTACGAATCCGGGCGAACGGACGACGAGGGCGACGGAACGGCCGGGGATCGACAGCCCCGCGAGTACGAAATCGTCGACACGCGATTCGTCCGGGAGTTCGACATGGAACTGCGCTGTCCGACCGACGACCTGATCAACACGCCGGCGGGCGTCGTCAACGACCGCTTCTACACGGAACTCGACGAACTGATCGGAGCGCACACCAACACGCTCGTCTTCACGAACACCCGCTCGGGGGCAGAGCGCGTGTTGCACAACCTCCGGGAGCGATTCGACGGCTACGGCGAAGCCAATTCCGGCTGTCACCACGGCAGCCTCTCGAAAGAGCGGCGCCAGGAGATCGAATCCAAACTCAAAGCCGGCGACCTCGACGTGGTGACGACCTCGACCTCGCTGGAACTCGGTATCGACATGCCCGAACTGGATCTGGTCGTCCAGGTGGGATCGCCGAAATCCGTTGCCGCCTTGCTCCAGCGAGTGGGCCGTGCGGGCCACCAGCTCGGCGAGACCGTCACCGGTCGCGTGTTCGCGCTGGACCGGGACGAACTCATCGAATGCGCAGTCATGCTCAAAAAGGCCGAAGAGGGCTTCGTCGATCGGGTGTTCGTCCCCGAGAACGCCCAAGACGTGGCCACCCAACACGTCTACGGCATGGCGATCAACGGCCCTCGACCCGAGACCGAGATTCGCGAAATTCTGGAGCGGGCGTATCCGTACCGAACGTACGGCGACGAACAGTGGGAACAGCTCTGTCGGTATCTCACTGCCTCCTACGACGGCATGGAGGATAAAAACGTCTACGCGAAGGTCTGGCGGGACACCAACGATCCGCCCGATGGCGAGTTCCACTACGAGGAGTTCGCGGTCGGCGAATCGCTGATCGGCAAGCGCGGCCGCCTCGCTCGCGTCATCTACATGACCAACATCGGGACGATACCCGATTCGTTCACCTGTGACGTGTTCACTCGCTCGGGCGAGGAGTGGGTCGGCCAACTCGACGAGGAGTATCTCGACACGCTCGAATCCGGCGACGTGTTCGTCTTGGGCGGGGAGCATTTCGAGTACAGCTATCGCCGCGGCTCGAAGGTCTACGTCGATCGCACGAGTGCTCGCCCGACGGTTCCCTCGTGGTTCTCCGAGCGCCTGCCGCTGTCCTACGATCTCGGCCGGGAGATCCTCGCCTTCCAAGGTGAGTTGTGCGAGCGCCTGGCAGACGGCGGGCGCTCGGAGGTGCGAGTCTGGCTGCGACAGCTTCCGCTGGACGAGCACAGCGTCCAGGCAATCACGCGGATGTTCGACGAGCAGGTCCGCTACACGGGGACGGAAAGTGTCAGCACCGACGAGCGACTGGTGATCGAAGAGGAGTTAGACCACAACGAGTACGAGCGACACTACTACGTCCACTCGAACTACGGACGGCGGTTCAACGACGGCCTCTCGCGACTGCTCGCCTACCACTGCGCACAAGCGGCCAGCGCCAACGTCAAAGTCGCGGTCGCGGATCACGGCTTCACGCTGTCGATGCCGTTGAACCGGAAAGTCGATATCGCGGGCATCGTCGAGGGCGTGGATCCGACGGCGACGAGGGCGGATCTACGGGCGAGTCTCGACGGGACGGATCTGCTCCAGCGATACTTCCGGATCAACGCCACGCGCGCGCTGATGATTCTCAAGCGATACAAGGGCTACGAGAAATCCGCCAGCGAACAGCAGGTCTCCAGTGAGATGCTTTTGAGTTTCGCGGCGGATCTCGAAGATTTCGCGGTCATCGACGAGACTTACCGCGAGATTCTCGAAGACAAGCTCAACGTTGCGGGTATCGAGTCGGTGCTGAGGGATATCCGGGCCGGCGAGGTCGGTATCGAGTCGACTCGCGTCGAGTCA
>JBLGCM010000187.1:0-4452 GCA_047617345.1 Natronomonas sp.
CGTCGCCGATGTGGGCCACCCGACCGAGCGGTTCACGACCGCTCCGCCCGGTCCGGGTTCGTGGACCGTCCCGCGCCCGCTCGGGTGTTGGCCGCTGCCCGACTCCTGGCGGTTCCTGCTCGTCACGCCGGAGAAGTCACCGGGACGAAGCGGCAAAGAGGAAGACGAAAGCATCCGCGCTATCGTCGAGCGCGCCGACGGCTCCATCGCCGACGACATCGCGACGCTTCTGACACGGCGACTGCTTCCCGCCGTCGTCGAGGGCGAGTTGCCGGCGTTCGGCAACGCTGTGTCCCGACTCGGCCGCCTCAATGGCGCGTGGTTCGCCGACGAACAGGGCGGGGTCTATCGCCCGCCGGCGGGCCAGCTCATCGACCGGCTCGATTCGAGCCAAGCGGTTCTCGGAGTTGGGCAGTCTTCGTGGGGTCCGACCGTCTACGGCGTGACCGACGCCGAGCGTGCCGAGAGCGCGAAAGTTGCGGGCAGAGACGCTCTTGAGGAGTTCGGTCTCGATGGACTGGTCCGCCTCGTCTCGGCCAGCGAGTCGGGAGCGAGCGTTCGAGACCGCTGAGCGGTCGTCGCTCGGTTCCCGCTCTGACGTTGGCCCGCCTCTGGTTCGCACATCTACCGGGCCGACAACGCGGCTTTTCTCGCTGCCCGGTGATTTTTACCGTCAGCGGTTCTGTGGGGTAATATGGAGCGGCTACCATTCGGAATCACTCGCCTCGACAACACGATCGGCGGGGGCGCACCGCGGGGCAGCGTGGTGCTTCTCGCCGGCGAGGCCGGGGCCGGATCCCGGGAGTTCATGTTCACGACGGCGGTCATGAACGGCCTCGCTCAGGAGGGCGACGACATCTTTGATCTCCACTACGGGAACCTGTCGGACAACGCGTCCCTCCCCGAGGAAATTCATTACGTCTCGTTTACGTCGGAGGAAGATCAGCTTCGCAACGAGATCGCGATGACGATGGACGATGAGATTGCGGATTTGGGGCTCGAATCGGTCGAATTTAAATCGCTCTCGAAGAACTACTTTCACACCAGCCCCGTCCCGCGGGACTGGTACGCCGAGGAGACGACGGATATCACCAGCCTGCGCAAGCGCCACGAGGATCGCGAGGGACTGTTGACCGCGCTCGGAGACACGCTCAACGACCGCGCACCGGGCAATATCGTCATCATCGATTCGCTGTCGGATCTGGTCAGTACCGTCGACGACGAGGACGGGATCAGCTGGTCGGACGTGAGCTACATCGTCAAAGGGCTAGAGAAGGCGAGTCACAGCTGGGGCGGGCTGATTCTCGTCCACGTCAACTACGAGACGCTGACCGCCACCCAGCACGGCCAACTGATCGACGCCTGCAGCGGAACGCTGAAATTCGAGTGGGAGACGGGCGGCTCGAACCGCGCCCGGACGCTCGTCGTCAAGAACTTCCGCGGCGTGCTCTCACAGATCGAGGCCGAGAACATCGTGAAATTCGAGACCGATTTTGGCGACGCTGGCTTCGACATCAGCGACGTTCGCAAGATCCGCTGACTGATCTTTCTCTCGAAAACTGAAATCAGCGGCAAACGCTTAACTGTCCAGTCGAGAAACAAACGGGTATGGCGAGCGAGTCGAGTCCCAAGCGGACGGTGTCGATTACGTTGCCGGCTGATCTCGACGAATGGCTCGACCAGCAGGCTGCTGTAGCGGGGGTTGATCGCGAGGAACTGCTGGTCCAATTGCTCGCCTCCTACCGGATGACTGCCGAACAGGGCGGCTCTCCGGGCGTCGATTCGCTGGAAATCGACGAGACGGCAGTCGCCGATGCCGTCCGCTCACAACTCGACGAGCAGCTTCCCGCCCGACTCGACGACGAAATCGACGGTCGAATCGACCAGGCTGTCGAGCAAGCGCTGACCGAGCAGGTCTCGGAAGCGACGACTTCGGTCCAGCGACAGCTCTCCAACCGGATCGACTCCGTCGAGGCGGAGTTCGGCGAGAAAATCGACGACGTTCGCGAGCGGGTCATCCAGATCAAAAAAGAGACCGACAGCAAGGCACCGAAAGACCACAACCACCAGAATCTGGAGGCGATTCCGGAGATAGAGCGCACACTCGCCGAACTCGAATCCGAACTCGGCGATCTCAAGACGGATTTCGCCGAGCAAGTTCCCGAACACGAGGAGGCGCTCACCGAACTCGACGGCCGGATCGGAGAGATACAGGACCGCCTCCAGACCGTCGCGTGGGTCGTCAGCGACCTCCGTGAGACACAGGAGTCGAAAGGCGGGCTCGAAGCCGTCGAGCGGATCAAACGCGCGGCGGCGAAGGCGGACATCGAGCGAGCCAACTGTGAGAACTGTGGCGAGGGTGTGACACTGTCGCTTTTGACGGATCCGGAGTGTCCACACTGCAACGCCACGGTGACGAACGTCGAGCCGGCCAGCGGCTGGTTCGGCAAGCCGACGCTTCTGACCGCCGCCCAACTCGAATCCGGTGAACAACCATGAGCGACGACGAAGACAATCCCTTCGAGGACCTCGACGACGCCGTCGGAGACCGCGAGGGAGACCCCTTCGAGACGCTCGGCGAGGAGTCCGAGGACTCGCCAGCAGATCGTTCGGAGCAGTCTGCCCGTGACAGCACCGCTTCCATCGATTCTGACAACCGCGAACCAGATACGGGGCAGCTTCGGGATGCAGTAGACCGACGAGAACCCCCTTCCGAGGGGGAACTGTTTTCCTCCGAGATCGGACCTGCAGAACAGGACCCGTCGACGGGCGGAGATCAGCCGTCGATGGACGAGTCGGAGAGGGCGTTCGATGTCGGCCAGCGAAGGGATAGTGATCCCGCACCGGAAGAGTTCCTCTCAGATGTCGGCCGCCGGGAAGGGGATCCGTTCGAGTCCTTCGAGGACGCTTTCGACGAGATGGACGTCGACAGACTCGACCCGGACGTGGTCTGGCAGGAACTCGCGAGCGCGGAGTCGCGGGGCTCGGTCGGCGACGTGAAAGAACGCACCTACGCCGAGGTCTCGAAACACAGCTACTGCGAGCAGTGCGAGCACTTCTCGCCGCCTCCGGACGTCTCCTGTGGCCACGAGGGAACCGAAATCGTCGAATTTCTCGATATGGAGACGGTCCGAATTGTCGACTGCCCGATCGTCACCGAACGAGAAGAACTCGAGGACGACGACGGGTTCGGACAGTCCTGACTGCTCGTCTCGACAGGAAAGATTGATTGATCCGCTGGCCCGAACGTACGATCATGCAATTTTGCGACGACTGCGGTTCGATGATGAAAAAGCAGGACGGTGTCATGGTCTGCACCAACTGCGGGGAAAGCGCCGAGCAGACGGTCGATTCCGAGGACTTCGTTTCGACGACCGAGCAGTCCGGCGACGAACTGATCGAAACCGAGGAAGACGCGAATTTCGAGGGCAAACCCACCGCCAAGGACGTGACCTGCGAGGAGTGTGGCCACGGCGAAGCGTGGTACACGATCAAACAGACCGGCGCGGCAGACGAACCGCCAACGCGCTTTTTCAAATGCAAGGAGTGTGGCAATCGTTGGCGAGAATACAACTGAGAGACTTCGAGACGCTTGAAACCGTCGGAATCGGGTTGAACCTGGTTGCCAAAGACTGCATCGGTGTGCTATCCGATGAGGCTGCTGTTTCGCGGTGGTTTAGTTCTGTTGACTGAGCTCATCCACCCCTTTGCTGTCTGGTGGTTCGGTGGTAAACAGAGCGGTTTCCTGCCGCCCGAAGGTGGGTTTCGTCGGCTTGGGGCAGGGGTGTGACGGGAGCGATTGCCAGATCTCGCGCCGACACAAATTTCGCAATTTAAAGTGCGTGATTATTCCGACACTCGGCAGACTCTCACTCGGCAGACGGGAGTGTCAGGATTTTATAAGAACAAGGCGAGCCCGTCCCGCCAGCCTTGGCCGGTTCGGGAGAAGAAATCTATCCGCTGTGTGGCCACTGTGATGGCGCTATCGACCAATATCGGCACTTTCAGATTCTTCCTTTATCAGCCTGTGAGAACCACTCTATGCAAAAGGAATTTTGCACTCAGGATACTGTTTGACATATCGCGCAAGTATCGCTGATAGTCGCATCTCAGTCAGAATCCGCGCCAATGCCTGCCCTCGCCACTTAAGACAGGCCATAGGCCGTATATAAAGAAAGCCCCGACGGTAGCAGTATCGTCGATTCGTAGTAGTCTCACCACCGTCTCCCTGCCAGTTTCGGCCTGTTGCACCAAATTTGGCGCAACAATCACCCCGTTCAACTGTAAAATTCAAGTGTCGGTAGAAGTATATTTTAACGGCGGTCAGAGAGCTTTTCGTCACCTGTATTGGCAGTTATGAACGAGAATATGACGTATATCACGATGACACGAGAGGAGAAGTCTCGATTGAATCAGGCGCTTTCAAGCGACTTTGGTGAGGATAGGATTAGC
>JBLGCM010000188.1:0-4433 GCA_047617345.1 Natronomonas sp.
TTGATCGGAACCTCTGTTTCCATATGTTAGAGGTGGTCTGGAGCCTCCTGAATCTTTCTCTCCCCAACATGCGAGTGGACCCGTCGACACAGGTGGCCTCGGCGGCGGGTGACCCTTGAGAGACCTTCCCGAGCCACCCGTGAACGTATACGAGATCCTCACAGACCGAAGAGATGTGATCGAGACAGGAGGCACTGTCGCCTTCGACCTCCGCGCCTTCACGGCCGGCCGTACGGACGAGATGTGCGCGTTTCGCGATTCGGTGAGCGCGTTCGACGAACTCGACGGCCAGGTGTACGGCACAAGCGTCGGTCTGCACCACGACCCCGCGATCCGGTCTCGCCCTGCGTCACTCGAGTTCCCGTTCGCGCAGTTTCGAGCGCTGTATCTTGCCCGAGACCGGCGTGGTCGGCAGTTCGTCGATGAACTCGATCTCCCGGGGATACTCGTAGGGGGCAAGGCGGTCTTTGATGTACTCCTGGAGCGCCTCGCCGAGCGCGTCGTCCGGGTTCACGCCTTCGCTGACCGTCACGAACGCCTTCGGAACGTTCCCGCGGGTCTCGTCGGGGATGCCGATGACGCCGGCGTCGGCGACTGCCTCGTGTGTCGCGAGTTTCTCCTCGAGTTCCTCGGGGCTGACGCGGTACCCCGAACAGATGATGACGTCGTCCTTGCGGCTGTGAAAGGCGAAGTACCCGTCCTCGTCTTTGACGCCGAGATCCTCGGTGAGCAGCCACTCCCCGGAAAACTTCGCGTCCGTTTTGTCGGGCATGTTCCAGTAGCCGTTGAAGATCACCGGGTTGTCCTCGTGGCGGACCGCGAGTTCGCCGACCTCCCCCGGCTCGACCGAGCCGACGTTGCCCCGCTCGTCGGGCTCCTGGTCGACGACGTCGACCTCGTGGCCGGGAACCGCCTTGCCCATCTTCCCCTCGCGGCTCTCTAGCAACGCACCACACTCGCCCAACACGAGCAACGCCTCGCTTTGCCCGTAGGCCTCGTTTATCGTCACGTTACCGAACGTCTCCGCCGACCAGTCGACGATGCTCTGCCCGACCGCCTCGCCGCCGGTCGGGATCGCCCGGACCGTTGAGACGTCGAACTGGTCTCGGTCCGAGACCTCGTTCATCATCATCCGGATGACCGTCGGCGGCGCGAACCAGTTCGTCACGTCGTACTCCTCGATGATCCGGAGTTCGGTCTCCGGATCGTATCGGCCCCGATATCCGACCAGCGTCTTCCCGTAAAAAAGCGAAGCGATCCCGACGAAAAACACCATCCACCCCCAGCCCGCCGGCGTTCGCCAGACCGTCTCGTCGTCGATTTGCATGTTACAGTGGATGGTAACGAACCCGGGCAACAGCCCGAGATGGAGTCGGTGTGGCGTCCGAACGCCCTTTGGGTCGCCCGTTGTCCCGCTGGTGTAGACCAGCGTCGCGTCCTCGTCGGCGTCGGTCTGGACGGTCTCCCGGTCGGGGTCGTGGGCCTCGAGCGTAGACCAGAAGCCGTCGATCCCCGCTGTCGTCGCGTGCTCGTCAGTGACGAGAACGTGTTCTAGCGAGTCGAGATCATCGCGGGCCTCGGTGATCGTCTCGACGTTGTCCGGATCGACGACGCAGACGCTCGCGCCGCTGTCTTCGACCCGGTAGCCGAGCGCGTCTGGCCCGAACTGCGGGGCCAGCGGGACCGAAATTCCCCCGAGACGCCAGACTGCGAGGTGCGTGATCAGCGTCTCGGCGGCCTGCGGGGCGGTCAGCGCGACGCGATCGCCCCGTTCGATACCCATCTCCGCCAGCGCGTTCGCGAACTGACGGGAGTCGGTCTCCAGCTGTTGGTAGGTGTACTCCGAACGCTCGCCGTCCGGAGTCTGGACGTACAAAGCGACCTTGTCGGGGGTCTCCTCGGCCCATCGGTCACAGAGGTAGGTCACGAGATTGAACGTGTCGGGAACGTCCCACTCGAACTGTTCACGGAGCTGGCCGTAGCTGTCCCAGTCTTGCTCGTAGAAGTGGTAGGTCTCTAGATCATTCATGTGATTTCGGTTTCTACCCAAGAGTATAATTGTTATCCATTACGTTTCTCGGCCACGGGTGCCTCCTCCAAGTTCTCGACGAACTGCTCGCTGACGCGGTCGAGTGCCTTCCCGATGACCTTGTCGAGGAAAGGAGCCATTCGACCGCTTGCCTCGCTTTCGACGTGGAGGTGGATCTGTGTGGTCTCGTCGTCGATAGCCTCGAACTCGACGGATCCCTCCCCGTCCGCGGGCTGGTCGAGCGGGTCGAGCGTAAACGCCGCGACGGGATACTCCTCCTCGTCGACGGTCACCTCGAAGGTGAGCTCCTTCGAGAACATCGAGAGGTCGATTTTGACCGTCCAGAACGACGTGACCTCGTCTTCTTCCTCGTACTCGATGAACCCGGGGAGATGGGAGGAGAAATTCTCCATGTCAGTGATATACTCCCACGTCTCGTCGGCCGATTCGTCTATCGTGAACGTCTTGTCGATTTCTGGCATGATGTCTCGTCCGTCGTGTTCTGACGGCACCAGTCCGTAGCGAGCGCCGGGCAGAACTGGAACCGCCAATAGGGTGAGCCACACCGCCCAGTATATTAAATATTGTTCGCTCGCGGTTCCGCGAGCGCGGCGGTGTTCAGATAAGCACCAGTCAACGAGCCAGTTCCTGCCGGCTAACCAGCCGAATCCTGGCGGACTGAAAGGGCGAGGCTGTCTCGACGAACCCGGACGACGTAAGCACTGCAGGCCGTTTACGGCCGAAGCGCGCAGCGAGTCCCGGGAGGCGAAACAGCCGAGGGCTTTCTGCGTCTCAATCCCTACTGTAGTTCCTTATCTGAACACTACCCGCGAGCGCCGGGATACACGTTTAAGTGACGACCACCCGAAAGGTCGGCTGCGAACATGACAGACGACACTCTCGAAGGAACACGGCTACCGTCCGGGGAGTACGAGGTCGAGGGGTGGCAGGCCCACCTCTGGGCGGACGCGACCCGGAACGATGAGGACGCGTATCGGTACGACGATGAGGCTCGCGCGGTCGGTGAGCCGGGACAGCTCGTTCCGCAATCGATGTGTCAGCACATCGTCTTCCAGGCCAGCGGCGGCATCGACGAAGTGATGGGAATGGTCAGCGAGGACTGGACCAGCGGTGCAGCGCTGGGCGGACTCCGGGTCGACTTTCACACCCCCATCGAGGCCGGACAGACCCTCAAAGTAGAGGGACGGATCGACAGCGTCGTCGAGAAAGAAGGATCGTCTGGCCCGCTCACGATCGTCACCTACAGCTACACGGTCACGGCCGAAACGGGAGACGAGGTGTACGATCTAGAGGTAGACCTGATACTCATGGAGGGAGCGTGAGATGGACTTCACGGACATCTCCGTGGGCGACGAACTCGAACCGCGCGTCGTCGAGGACGTACGCGGCGACGATATGCGGCTCCTAGCCGCGATCCTAGAAGATCCGTACCCCGTCCACTTCGACGAGCGGGCGGCAGCGGAACACGGCTACCCTGGCCTCCTGAACCAGGGGCCCGCGAACTGCGCGTACCTCCTCCAGTCGGTGGTCCGGAAACTCGAATCCCCGTCGGACCTGTACGGGATGGACATTCGGTTTCACGATATGGTCTTCGAGGGCGAGACCGTCACCGCGACGGCGACCGTCGAACAGACCCGCGTAGAAGACGGAGCAGGGATTGTCGACTTCGCGGTCGCGCTAGAAAAAGAAGACGGAACCGTCGCAGTCGACGGGACGCTCACGGCGCGGTTCCCGCGAGCGTAACCCGGAGTCGAGCCCCGAAACAGTCTCCCAGACGCCTGGAAGAGACCGGCAGTTTTAGGACGTGTTTTCCTTGTACTCGTTGAGCAGGTCCTGCATCGACTGTTTCGAGTCGCCAAACAGCATGCTCGTGTTGTCCTGGGCAAAGAGCGGGTTCGGAATTCCGGAAAAGCCAGGGCTCAGGCTTCGCTTGTTGACGACAACCGATCCTGCTTCCGAGACGTTCAACACGGGCATCCCGGCGATGGGACTCGAGTCGTCCGTGTTTGCTTTCGGATTCACCACGTCGTTTGCACCCGTGGTGATCACCACGTCCGTCTCGGAGAAGGTTGGGTTTACCTCCTCCAGTTCGCGCATCTTCTCGTAGGAGACGTCGGCTTCGGCCAGCAGCGCGTTCATGTGGCCGGGCATCCGGCCGGCGACCGGATGGATACCGAACTCCACGTCTACGCCGTTTTCTTCGAGGACTTCCGCCAGTTCGGCGACAGCGTGTTGTGCCTGGGCGACGGCCATCCCGTAGCCCGGCACGATGACGACCCGCTGGGCCGTCTCGAGCAGAATGCTCACCTCTTCAGGCGAGGTCTCGGTGATCTGGCCCTCGTAGATGTCCTCCATGTCTTCGGTTTCGGTATCCCCGCCGAGC
>JBLGCM010000189.1:0-4396 GCA_047617345.1 Natronomonas sp.
CGGCCGCGGCCAGCGACTTGTCGAGGTCGTTCAGATACTCGATGACTTTCGGGCGCGCGTAGTCGTTGAATGACCGTCGTCAGCGTTCGCTCGTACTCGCCGTACTCCGGGACGATCTCCGAGGAGATCGAAACCGGCAGATCCTCGGTTTCCTCCCCGACGATCTCCCGGACCCGCTGCTCGTGGGTAGGGTTGAGATAGGCGTTCAACAGCGCGACGGTCAGCGACTCGACGCCCGACTCGTCGAGGTCTCTGACGGCTTCTCTGACCGCGGCCTCGTCCAGCGGTTCGGTCTCCTCGCCGTCCGGTGAACTGATGGTTCCCGCGATACCCCGGGTGTCGACGAGATCAGCCAGCGGATCCGGTTTCTCCATGTCCATCCAGCCGTACAGCGGTCCGGGAGTCCACGCCCGAGCCAGATGGAGGATATCCTCGTGGCCCTCCGTGGTGAGTAACCCGACCCGCGAGCCGGTCTCTTCGAGCAACATGTTCGTGACGACCGTCGTCCCGTGAAAGAGGAGGTCGAGGTCGCTCACCGAGGCGTCCGCTTTCGCGACCGCCTCTTCGACGCCCGCAATCACTCCCTGCGATGGGTTCGCTGGCGTCGAGAGCACCTTGTCGATGGTCAGTTCCTGTGTCTCCTGATCGAAGACGATGACATCGGTGAACGTGCCACCAACGTCGACGCCGAGATTATGTGTCATGCTATATCGTACCGTGTAGACACACGGTCGAAGCGGGCCTAATAGTACTCCCAACAGCTGTTGGCTATATATACGAAGGAGACGCTCTCAAATCGCCCTCAGGCGTCGTAGGGCGTCTCGCTCGCAAATCCGCGGCCCGACCGGAAAAGATCCGACCCGGTTGTACGGGCTCCACGAGAAGAGCTCGACCGACTCGCCGACGAGTCCGAGGCGTGCCTTTTTGCTCCGGGATTGCGTGTCTTCTAGCAGGGGGAGGCATGTTCACCGCAACGATTCATTTCACGCAGGAACGCGACTGTATTCTCCGCCGGCTCACCGCCGACCTGTCGGAGCCGGTCCCCATCGAGATCGAGGAGCTCCAGGACGGGCTGGTGACCTTCGTCCTGCGGTCGGGTGACCAAACCGACCGGTTTCTCGCCGAACTCGATGCGGCCGACCACGTCGAACACGTCGCGAAACTCGACGACGAGAACCTGCTCGTCACGAAACCGTCCTGTGGCGCGTACTCCGCGATCTACCAGAATCACGGGACACTGCGCCGCTCGAACACGGTTTCGGGTCGCCAGCGCGAGTATCACGTCCTCGTGTTCCGCCGACAGGACCTCAAATCGATCATCGGCGATCTGGAGGCGTTCGGGACCGTCACCCTCGGCACGCTCACAGAATTCGAGGAGCGATCCGAGTCACGGGTGACCGACCGTCAGCGCGAGGTCGTCCGCGAAGCGCTCTCGCGGGGATACTACGACTGGCCGCGGAAAATCACCAACGAGGAGCTGGCCGCAGAGCTGGGAATCAGCCGCGCCACGCTGCACGAACACCTCCGGAAAGCCGAGCGAGCGGTGCTGTCCTCGGTGCTCGCCGACCAGCAACAACGGACCGCGGGCGGGCCGAGACCGGTCGCTGATCGAAACGGTTAATCCGGCCGCTCACACAGTAGGCCTGTGCGAGTCGAGAACAGCTTTCTCGGTGCCGAGGGGATCGGCGAGACCATCGAGCGGCGTCTCTGGACACAGGGAGTGACTCACTGGGAAGAGTTCGATCACGGGTGTGAGGGTGTCGGCCCGACCCGTGCCGAGCGGATCGAGTCGTTCATCGAAGGCGGACGCCGGGCCATCGAGGCCGACGACGTGAGCTACTTCGCGCAGTCGTTTCCGAGTGGCTCGCGGTGGCGGCTCTACGAAAGCTTCCGCGAGCAGGCCTGCTTTTTCGATATCGAGACGACGGGGCTGGATAAACGTTCGAGCGTCGTCACGACTGTCTCGGTCCATCAAGACGGACAGACCCGAACGCTCGTCCGCGGTGACGATCTGACGCGCGACGATCTGCTCGGTGTTTTCGAGGACGCCGGACTGGTGGTGACGTTCAACGGCGCGCGATTCGATATTCCGTTTCTCGAATACAACTTCGATCTCGACCTCGATCTGCCGCATATCGACCTGATGCCGACCTGCCGGAAAGTCGGCCTCTCAGGGGGGCTGAGCACAATCGAGCACGAACTCGGAATCGGACGGGAGCTACCCGACGTCGACGGCCGCGAGGCGGTTCGGCTCTGGCACGAACACGAACGCGGCGCCGACGGCGCGCTGGAGCGGCTCATCGAGTACAACCGGGAGGACACCGAGAACATGGTTCCCGTCCTCGAACGGGCCGTCGAGGCACTCGAGAGGGAGGTCATTCCGGACGAAGCGGACCTCCCGGAGTGATCAGACGAGCGGCCAGCGTTGCTCGTCGAGGCCGTCGAGTTCGGCCTCGACCCCGTCGGCCAGCCGATACTCCTTCCCGTGGCGTTCGACCAGTCCGTCGCGGCCGAGATGTTCGAGATGGGCGTAGGACTCGCCGGGGCCGTGGAGGATGTGGATGTGTTCGAGATCTCCGAACAGATCCGCGCTGACCGTCCAGACGTCGCAGGGGCCCAGGCGGCGGAGCGCATCGAGGACGCGCCAGGAGCGTTCCTCGTGGTGGTGGATGATGTACTCCGCTCGGGCGGTTGCGTCGTCGATCGGGTCGCGGTGGCCCGGCCACGCCCGGTCGTAGTCGGCGTCGGCGATATAGCCGAGTGTGTCGAGATACTTCGCCAACGGGCGCTCGACGCGAACGTCCGCGCCGCCGACATTGGGCGTGTACTGCGGAAGCAGCGCGTCGCCGGTGAACACGTCGTTGTCGCCGTCGATGGTGGCCTCGTACATGCACAGTCCCACAGCGTGTCCGGGCGCGTGGACTGCTTCGAGTTCGGTCCCGTTGATGGTGAACGTGTCTCCGGCCTCGATTGGCGTCACCGTCGGCGGGTCGTCGGTGTAGGCAGAGCCGTCCATCAGGTCGAAGAGGACTTCCTGTTTTTCCTCCGGGATGGCCCATTCGTCGAAATATCGTTCCTGCAAGTCCTGCATTTCCGCCCACGCGTCGGCGTCGCCGGCGACCAGCGGGGCATCCGCGCCGTGGACGTGGACCGTCGCGTCACCTTCCTGTTGAATCGTGCTCGCCAGCCCGATGTGATCGCCGTGCCAGTGGGTCAGCAAGATCCGGTCGATATCGGCAAAGTCGATGTCGCGGTCGGCGAGTTCCCGCCGGAGTCTCCCCTTCGAACCGTCAAGCCAGTCGCCCGTGTCGATCAGCGCCGTCTCCGGCCCGTCGTCGAACAGATAGGCGTTGTTGTCTCCCTCGAATGCCGCGTTCGACAACTCGATCCGTTCCATACGCCCCCTGCGCGGGGCGGGTAGAAAGGAACTTCGACAACACAGTGTCATGTCAACCCGCGGTGGTCGGCGAAATCGCGGTCTCGGAGTGTTTTCTTGTATCCGTAGTCCAATCCACAGGCAGGATGTCGACAATCGATCCCGGATCCCTGTTCCCGAACGAAAAGACACTTGACGCGGTTGCGGCCGGCGAGATGAGCCAGATCCACCGCGGCCGGCGGTACGCCGAGGAGGGCGATACCTTCGAGGTCGGCGGCGACACCTTCGAGGTAGTCGACGTGGCCGAGCGCAAACTGGGTGAGATGACCGACGAGGACGCCCGCCGCGAGGGCTCTGCGGATCTGGAGTCCGACAAAGAGCGGATGGTCCGGGCCCACGGCGGCGGCTTCGAGTGGGACGACGGCGCAGATGTCGTCCGACATCGCGTCACCCGACGGGAGTCATAGTAGCGGTTCGCTCTCGCCGTAGGTCGCGACGACGACCGCCGTCGTGTACTCGTCCGGAGCGGAATCGGCAGTGACGATTTTCGTCTCGACACCGCTGTAATCCAGATCGCGGATGTAACAGCCGCGTTCGATCCCCGCTCTGAGCAGTTCACCGACCGTCTCGGGATCCGTGTCGGCGACCTCGTAGAAGACTCCGGAGTCGTCTTCGCCGCCGTTGCGGACCCATGCGAGGCCAGCAGACGCACGAGCGCCGGGCGGGCTGGTCTGGCGGGCCAGGACGACATCGAGTCCGTTGCCGGTCGGGCCGAGATTCGGCGCGGTGTCGACGAGTTCGAGGTCGACGCCAGCGGGGATCACCGAGGAGAGCGTCCGCAGATTGTACTGGTGGAGGCCGGCCTCGGCGAGCGCCGCGTCGAAGGAGGCCTTGGCGGTCGCGGCGCGGCCGGTTCCCCAGACGAGCCTGATCATACACGACGTCTCCGCCGAAGCGGTTTGAGCGTAGCGATTCCGACCGAGACCAGAACGTTCAGGGGACTCGCTGTCGACTATCGTC
>JBLGCM010000190.1:0-4329 GCA_047617345.1 Natronomonas sp.
ATGCCGGAAACGGAGGGATTCAGTACGAAAATTTGATTTACAGAGGTATGTATGTAATGGTATTCTCAAATAATTAGAACGGCCTACATGGGCTCGCGGTCAGGGGCGTGATTGATGCGGGCAGCAGTCAGTTGAAACGGTATTGGTGTAATGCATAACGTAAGAGCGATTAGCGCTCATTGTGCACCGAATATCCTGATTTCCGGTATAATCGTACGATTGGATCACACGAGGAAAGCACCGTTGTCGGGGGTATATCATGATTTTTGCGAACGCTTCGACAGCGGCATTCGAGAACACTCCGCAATCATGGCGGTAACGGCCTTCTACGAGTATTTCACGGGATCTGATGTGCCATCGTCTGTTCGGAGATACCAAATCGACGAAATACCGGCAGCTGGACCGGAGGTGCCAGACAGATTTACAAGTGTGATGGGGTAATAGGAGGACGAACAATGGACACAGACGAATTCGACATTCGTGGTTCGACCGCCGTAGTAACCGGTTCCTCCTCGGGTATCGGGCAGGCAATCGTCGAACGCTTCGCCGATCAGGGAGTCGACGTGGTCGTCACGTCCCGGGAACTCGACAACATCGAGCCGGTGGCCGAAGCGATCAACGAAAGCGACAGGGCGGGTACGGCCCTTCCAATCGCCTGCGATATCAGGGACTGGCAGGCCATCGAGTCACTCATAGAGGAGACGACCGAGACCCTCGGACCAATCGACGTCTGGGTGAACAACGCCGGTGCCAGTTTCATGGCGCCGTTTGAAGAGATAAGCGAGAACGGCTGGAAGACGATCGTCGACATCAATCTCAACGGGACATTCAACTGCACACAGCTCGTGGGCGAAGAGATGCGCTCGAACGGCGGCGGGACGATAGTCAATATCTCGAGTGTTGCGGCCAGAGATGGCGCCCCCCGGATGACCCACTACGCGGCTGCGAAGTCGGGGATGAACACGCTAACGCGGACGCTGGCCTACGAGTGGGCCGAGTACGATGTCCGGATCAACGGGATTATGCCGGGGCTGGTCGCCACCGAAGGGCTCCGGAGCCAGGAAGGCATCGCAGCCGACGACATCGACCAGACGACGGTACACCGCGAGATCGGGCTGCCCGACGAGATCGCGACGGTCGTCCAGTTCCTCGCGAGTCCGGCGGCGAGTTTCATGCAAGGCGAAACAGTCGTCGCCGAAGGAATCCCACGGATACCCCGAACGTCCCTGCACGGCGACTGATACCCTCGAAGTGAGTCTCTCGACAGCTTTTTGTGCCAAGTGTACTCAGGTACGAGCATAGATGATTGAACTCACAGACGAGCAGGAGATGGTCCTCTCTGCGCTCGAGGAAATCGCCCGCGAGGAATTCACGGAAAGGGCGTTCGAATGGCAAGGCGAGCCCCCCTGGGAGAACGTCGAGTTACTGGCAGAGCAGGGCTTTCTGGGGATCAACTTCGACGAGTCCTACGGCGGCGGCGGGATGACGGAGTTCGAGGCGATGCTCAGTATCGAAGCGGTCGGCTCGGTCTGTCCAGATACTGCGGAGTTCATCTACAACCAGCAGATGGTGGCCCCGCGAGCCATCGAGATGTTCGGGACGGAGGCGGCCAAGGACCGCTATCTCCCGCCCGTAATCGACGGCGAGGATTTCGTCGCGATCGCCATCTCGGAACCCGAGTCCGGGTCCGACGTGGGATCGATGCAGACCACGGTCAGCGACGACCTCGTCCTCGATGGCGAGAAGATCTGGGTCAGCAACGTTCCTCACGCAGATGCGGCGGTCGTCTGGGTGAAATTTCCTGAGGGGCTCGGTTCCGTCGTCATCGAGTTCGACTGGCCCGGTGTCGAGGTACAGGAACATTACACCAACATGCACGAGGGAACCCAGAGCCAGATCCGCTTCGAGGGCGTCGACGTCCCCGAGGAGAACGTCCTCACTCGGGGGAAGGACGCGTTCGTCGACCAGTTGAAGGCGCTGAACTGGGAACGACTGGGCTGTGCCACGCTCGCAAACTCGTGGGCTCGTAACGCCCTGGAGAAAGCACTGGAGTACTCCCAACAGCGCGAACAGTTCGGCCAGCCTATCGGGGACTTCCAGGGCATCGAGTGGAAGTTGGCAGAGATGGTCACACAGCTCGAAGGTGCGCGGCTTCTCACCTACCGCGCCGCGCTCAACGCCCACGAACGCGGGCGGGTGCCGGACCGACTGGAAACGTCGATGGCGAAACTGTACTCGACGGAGCGCGCAGAACAGATCGTCAGCGAAGCGCTACAGATCCACGGCGCAAACGGGTATCAGCGGGGCCACCCGCTCGAGTACCTCTACCGTCTGGCGCGGGGCCGCCGCCTCGCGGCCGGCACCGACGAAATCCAGAAAAACCAGATCGCGGACGTCCTCAAGGACAACGGACTGCCGGACCTCGTGTAGCCGCGAGGGGGGTCGCCGGTCGGCTTCCGTCCAATCCGAGAGGGATCTTTTTATATGAGGCGCGGCGAAACGTCCTCGCGATGACCGAAGACGAAACCGACGAACGATTGGAGACGCTCCGGGCGCGGGCCAACGGACACGGGTTCCACGAATCTATTGGATACACGCTCGAAGCGGTCGGGGACGGCTGGGCACGCGCCAGCGTCCCGCACAGCCCCGAGTTCGTGAATCCCCCGACCGAGGCGGCGATGCACGGCGGGATCACCGCGAGTGTGGTCGACGCGGTTATCGGCCACGCGATCATGGGAACACTCTACGACGAATCCGGTCGCCGGTGTGGGCCGACGATCAACCTCGACATCAGCTACGTATCGACGGCCGACGAACCCCTGGTCGCCCGCGGAGAAGTCCTCCGGATCGGGAAACACAACGCGCTCGGCGAGGGACGAATCGAGGGAGCCGACACCGGAAAGCTCGTCGCGACGGGACAGGGCGTCTGGCGGGTCTTCGGAGACGAGTAGCGGTCAGATCTCCAGTGGCCAGGCGTCCCCATCCAGCGCGGCGAGTTCCGCCGCCGTCTCGGCGGTCAGGCGGTACTCCTTCCCGTCTCGTTCGAGATCTCCCGACCGGGTCAGGTGATCGAGGTGTGCGTACACTTCCCCCGGACCGTGGAGCGTGTGGACGCCCTCGAGATCACCGAACAGTCGCGTCGCAAGCTCCCACGGCGTCGTGGCGCCATGACTGTCCAGCAATCGCAGGATCCGGAGGGATCGCTCTTCGTGGTGGGCGATGATGTGGTTGGCCCGCACCGTCGGGTTGTCGATGGGGTTGCGGTGGCCGGGCCACGCGTGGTCGTACTCGCCTGCAGCGATACGCTGTAGCGTCTGTACGTATCGTTCCAGCGCTCGCTCGACGCGGACGTCCGCGCCGCCGACGTTGGGCGTATAGACCGGCAACAGCGCGTCACCCGTGAGAATCTCGTTTTTGTCCGGGAGGTCGAAGGCGAGATGGCCCAGCGAGTGACCCGGCGTGTGGATCGTCCGGAGGGGCGTCCCGGCGACGTCTATCACGGTCTCGTCAGAGATCGGTTCGACGTTGACGTCGCCGTAGATGTCGTCGCCCTCGATGAGAGCGTCCCTGAGGCGTTCGAGTCTGTGCTCCGGGACGCCCCACTCCTCCAGCAGCCGATACCGTCTCTTCATGAGACGATCCCACTCCCGTTCATCCCCCTCGACGAGCAGGGCGTCGTCGGGATGGGCGTGGACCGAAGCGCCGCTTTCGGCGACGAGGTACTCGAGCAGACCGCAGTGGTCGATGTGATAGTGTGTCAGATAGATCCGATCGAGGTCAGAGGCGTTGATCCCGGCGCTCGCGAATCCCTCCAAGAGCTCTCCTTTGATCTCGGGCGTATCGTAACCCGCATCGATCAGGACTGTTTCCTCACCTCGAAAGAGATAGACGTTGTTCTCTCCCTCGAGAAAAGCGTTCGGGAGTGTAATTCGGTGCATTATCGCTGAAAACCACTCGATCGAGTATAAAACCTGTGTCCGAGAGCCTGTTGTGCCGGGGAAAACCGTAGGATCCAAGAGGGGGGGGTAGCCACGGACGAGGGAGAAGGCGGTCGTAGACAGTCCCGTGGGAACAGAACTGAGACGACTCCGTGGCTGGCGTGGGGCTACTTGCCGCCTTGCGACGGCACACTTGGGTAAAAATTCAAATTACTAAAATCTTTTCAACTCCCGTGGACCAGTCAGCCGTTCCCGGTAAGGGTCTGGCCGAGTGCATCAACTGTAGTCCCTGTCGAACGACGGTGCTCGCCGCTCGCGGAAGGCGGCGACGGCCTCCTCGTGCTCGGGGTCGTTGACGCATTCCCACTGGTACTCGATGGCGCGCTCACAG
>JBLGCM010000191.1:0-4315 GCA_047617345.1 Natronomonas sp.
CTCCGCGCCGACCCGGGTATGGAAGGTCCGTCGGTCGCCGCTGCGGATCTGGACGGAGTTTTTCATCCGCTCGATTACTTCGACGATATCGTCGTCTGGGCTGACCGGTTCGGGCATTTTCCCCCGCGGACCGAGGACGGTCCCCAGATAGCGCCCGATATCCTGCATCAGCCGTTCTTCCGCGAGGAAGAAGTCAGTGTCTTCGGCGAGGTCTTTCGCCGCGTCGTCATCGTCGCCCAGGTCGGCCAGTTCGTCGGCATCGAGGACGTCGTCGGCGACCTCCTCGGCGCGGACGGCGGTCTCGCCCTCCGCGAACACGACAATACTGGTTTCCTGTCCCGTGCCTTGCGGCAGGACGACGCTCTCGTCGACTCGGTTCGATGGATCGTTGAGGTCAATGTCGCGCAGATTGACGGCAATGTCGACCGTCTCGGTGAAATTCCGAGCCGGCGACTCGTCAAGCGCGCGAGAGACTGCCTCCTCTATTTCCTGATCTGCCATTGTTCACCTCCGTAGTACGCCAAACGGCTTCTACGGGTCAGTGAAACAGGCGAAAGCCTGTCTCGGTTGCCAAGAAGCCAATGCGACACTTAAAACCGTCGAACCGACGCGCAGCGGATCGAAGCGTCGGTGTCGCTCCCGAGCGGGCCGACAAACAGCATCGTTTTGGGGGCTGCGCTCCGAGAGGCGGTCGTGACGGGAGACGGCGACGAAACCGAGGCCGAACTAGCGCCGTCGGACGCGGCCGACGCGAGCGACGACGCCGAGGACGCGCCGGCCGAGCCGATTGCCAGCCCGCCGGACACCGACGGCGAGGACGAGGGCGAGCAGTTCACCGCGGTCGTCCGCGAAATCGAGCGCGTTCCGGTCTCCGAGATCCCGGCTGAGTACCCAATCGAGATCGGGACCGCCGAGGCGGTCGCCGTCCGACTGACCGTCAGAGGGACCGAAACGCCGGTGTTCGTCTGCTATTTCGAGCCGGCCGATCGCGGGCCGAACGACCGACTGACTCGGCTGCTCGCCATCACAGACGGCCCGAGCGACGATCCCGAAGCGCTGCTCGACAGCGAGCTCCTGCTGACGATTTCCGAGGGGTACTACGTGCCGGTCGTCCCCGACGGCGAGCCTCGCGGCACCCCGAAGGCCGTCTTCGGCATCTTCGCCGGATTGGGTCCCTCGGCGGTGATCGGACTGGTCGGCATCTTCTCGCCGGGGGCCGCCTTCATCGGGACCACCCCCTTCGTCGTCGGCTGGCTCGCCGCGACCTTTCTCCTACTTCCGCTCTCGCTGTACCTCGACGCGCTGAATCTGCGGACGACGACCAACTGGACCGGCGAGCCCCGGAGGTGGACGGCGATGGTCGCTATTCCCGGCCTGAACGTCGTCATCGTCCCGCTGTATCTGGTCGCCCGGGAGAACGCCGACCGGGTTGTCCGACGCTGAAAACCACACCGGCATCCGTAATGATTTTGCCTCGTACCCGACAATACGGTAGTATGAGCGGCGAGCCAAGTGAGGAAGAACTCGAACGGATCCGCGAACAGAAGAAAAAACAGCTGCAGGAACAGCAGGGAGAGAGCCAGGGAGAGGCGATGGAGGCTCAGCGCCAGGAGGCCGAGGCCCAGAAGAAGGCCATCCTCCGCCAGCATCTCAGCGACGGCGCGCGCAAACGGCTCAACACCGTCAAGATGTCAAAGCCGGATGTCGGCGAAAAGGTCGAACAGCAGGTCATCGCACTGGCCCAGAGCGGTCGTATTCAGGGCCAGATCGACGAAGAGAAGATGAAACAACTGCTCAAAGAGCTAACGCCGGACTCGAAGAGCTTCGATATCAAGCGCCGGTGAGATGGAGGTCGGCCTCCTCTCGAGTGGGGGGAAAGACTCCACGCTCGCTGCACTCTTGCTCGAAGACAACTGCGATCTCACCGTTCTGTGCGGTACGTTCGGGATCACCGACGACTACGAGCACGCAATCGCGGCCGGCGAAGCCGTCGGCTTCGAGACCCGCCGCCTCGCCCTCGATCCCGACGTGGCTCGCGATGCCGTCGGACAGGCGATCGCAGACGGCTACCCCCGCAACGGCATCCAGACCGTCCACGAACACGCACTGGAGCGGGCAGCGGAACTCGATTTCGACGGGATCGCCGACGGCACGCGCCGGGGCGACCGCGTGCCGACAGTGCCGCGCTCGCTCGCACAGAGCATCGAGGACCGGTACGGCGTCGACCATCTCGCGCCGCTGGCCGGAATCGGTCGGGGTGCGATCGACCGACTCGTCGAGGAGCACCTCCGCGTGGAGACGGGACCGAGCGAGGAGATCGAGAAAGGCGATTACGAGTCGGAGCTTCGGGCACTGATCGCCGAAGAACACGGGACAGAGACGGTTGCAGAGATCTTTCCGGAGCACAGCCAGTCACGAGTGACTGGTCGGCGATAATGTGTGCAGTATGGCGGTTATAACGGAGAGAGGGGAGGTTTGGAACGAGAACGTGTATGCCAGGCAAACGGTCGAGTTCTACGTGAGAATGTAGACGACTCGAAGCGGCGGTCGTTCCTGGCGTTGACCTGCTCCAGCGCTGTCGCGGCCGTCGCCGGATGCTCGGCTCTCAATTCCCCGTCTCAAGACGCCGGTGGCGATGGAGACGACGCCGATGGAGGCGAGGGAGACAACTCCGTACAGAACACTGACGGTCCAGATCCGGCCAGATCAGGAAGCACTCAGAACGATCCAAGCGGAGATTCAGACCAGACGGCCAGAACTGACGGCGGAGGCAGCAACCGCGTACGAAAAAAGCGCTGCGGAGGACGACGAGATCTCGGTCGAAGACGCAGAAGCGGAGTACGGTATCTTGCGGATCAGTGCGCCTGCCACGGCGTTTGTGAGCGCGCTCGAGAACGGCGAAGTTGCTGCAGTTCCACCCACCGAGTACTACGAGCGGTGTATGCAGCAACAACGACTGCGAGAAGAACTCGAGCAAGAAATGCAAGCGGAAGACGGCACATCGGGAGACTGAAAACGAGGGCGTCATCGAAACGCAAAGAGAGCAGTCAGATGACTCACGCTATGCCGTCTTCAGCGCTGTTCTCCCGCGACTGCAGAGATTAGAGGGTTCCGTTCGAGAGCAGACCACATTCTGCGGTCGGAGATGTGAAACCGCCGGTTACGGAATCTCGCCGTCGAGACCGAGGTGAATCAGCGTCCCGACGTAAAAGGTTCCGGTCACGACGAGCGCGGTCACCCGGCGCTCGACGGTGAGACCGCCGAGCAGGATCCACAGTCCGCCGAGCAACAGCGCCACGAGCACGGCGTTGATCGGCACGCTGTGTGTCCAGCCGCGGTGCCGGTTGGTGACCAGCCCGATCACCGGATCGACCAGTCCCGTCGCAACGACCGCGATGAGCACGACACCGACGGCACCGGCGACCTCCGGCGGGACCGGGAGGGCGACCCCGGCGCGCGTGCTGAACGCCTCAAGGGCCGAGACGTACTCCGTCCAGCCCAGCCCCGCGATCGAGGCGATTCCAAGGACAACGAGCCCCTGAAACCACCGGACTGCCTTCTGTCGGGGCTTGGAGGTGTGGTGGTCGATATCGGGGTATATCGAGCCCACAAACGTCGTCGCAGCGGCCCCGATTCCGGCCGCGAAAGCGAGAATCGCCGACAGGGAGAACAGATAGATCGCGCCGGCGATCAGCGAGCCCATCGCCGCCCCTCCAATCCTGCCCCACCGCGAGTGTGTCGGATAGTTCGGCATGTGTACCGTATTCTTGTTCTGAGGGTATATGTACTCGGGTTTGACCACCCGAACCCGACTCCGGGCGCGCACGCGACGTCTCGATCAGACCGATTCGGGAAGCCACCCGCCGCTGACCTCGACGTTCTGCCCGCTGATGTACTCGCTGTCCGCCTCGAGGAAAAATAGGAGGGCCTGGTTCATGTCCTCGAACTCCGCGGGTCGGCCCCGCGGGAGTTCGTCGGGGAACTCCGCGGAGTTCTCGACGGTGTACGGCGAGACGGCGTTGACGGTGATCCCCGACTCGGTGGTGTCCGCTGCGAGCATCCGCGTGAACATCACAACACCAGTTTTGGCCACGAAATACGGGAAGTTTTTCGGGTTGACCAGTCCCTTCTCGCTGGAGGCGTAGCCGACGTTGACGATGCGGCCGTACCCCTGGTCGCGCATTCCCGGCAGGACGCGTTTCGAGCAGAGATACGTGCCGTAGAGGTTCGTCTCGATGACCGTCTCCCACGTCTCGTGGTCTAGTTCCTCCCAGTGTCGCGGGGCGAACGCGCCGACGCTGTTGACGAGCACGTC
>JBLGCM010000192.1:0-4301 GCA_047617345.1 Natronomonas sp.
TGATCGACCGATCGTCGTCACGACCGACTGCGACGACACCTATCCGATGGAGCAACTGCCGGAGTTTCTCGACTTGATCAACGAGGGCTACGACGTGGTCAGCGGCGACCGACTCTACCACGGCGCAGAGGCGATGCCAGCGTTCAACCGACTCGGGAACCAACTCTTCGCCCTCGGTGCGAGTGTCCTGATGGGCGAACGCGTCCACGATACGACGACGGGGATGCGCGCGTACCGGCGCGAAGTCGTCGAGTCTATCGAGTGGACCGAAAACACGGGGCTGTCGGCCGAACTGCTCATGCGCCCGCTGATGCGTGGCTACGATGTCCGCGAGCAGCCGATTGCCTACGCCGAGCGCAAAGGCGAGACGAAACTCGACCCGATCCAGGGCGGCGCGGAAATCGCCAAGTCGATCATCACGGTCGGCCTCGAAGAGCGGTTCCGCTGAGTTCTCAATTTTCGGTCGACAGCGTCGCGTTCATCGAGACGCCGCTCCGGTGTTCGCCCGGAATGTAGGCGGCCTCGCCGCCACACCGGAACGGTTCTCGACAGACCTCCAGATACGGCGACAGCGCCCGGTACTCCCCGTCGTCGCGAATCAGCGCCATCTCGGCGACGTACTCGAAGCCGCCGAGCGCGCCGTAATCGACGAACGCGACGATCCGGAGGGGACTCTCGCCGTCGTGGGCCACTGTGACGTTGCGCTCGAACGACGGCGACCGGACGGAGACGTTGCCGTCGCTGACAACGGCGGTCGCCTCGATTTCGTCGTTCAGCGACGCTGTGGTGCTGTTACCCGCTTCGCCGACGCTGGCGCGCAGTTCGACGATTTCGACGGCGTCCGGAACGCCAAGCGTGAGGTTCAGCCGGATCTCCTCCCCGCCGACGTGTTCGATCTCGCGGAGTTGTGGGCGCACCGGCTCGCCCTCGAAGGGGAGCCACTGATCGCGGTAGGTGTAGCGGTACAGCTGCCGGTCGGGGAAGGCGTCGACGACCTCGAACTCCCGGTGTTGCAGCGCGTAGACCACCTCGCCGTCGAAATCGGGGTCGTTGCGAAGATCCTGGAACGGGTGATTGAGCCAGTCGCCGTACGGCGTCGGGAGGAAGACCAGATCGTGGTCGAAGGACTGCTCCTCGATTGGCTCGTAGGCCCGCTCGTACTGCTCGGTCGTCTCGTAGCTTCCCGCCAGCGGGGCCGCGACGGCCCCGACGGAGACGGTCGCGACGACGAGGATCGCAGCGACGCCGACGGCTGTCAGCGCCTGTTTGGGGGCGCCGTCGTAGCGGGACCGGAGCCGCAGTCCGGCGTCTGCGAGTCTGCTGATCCCCACCGCCCCGAGGGTGACGGTCGCCAACAGCAGTCCAAAGTGGTAGTACGGTCCGAAATCAACGATGAGCCCGTCGCTGGGATCGGAGACCTCGCCGAGGACGTTCAGCGTCCCCCAGAAGTAGAGGTTGCCGACGACAATCGTCACGAATGTCCCGAGGACGGCGAGGACGCGCGGATCCCGTCGTCGTTTCGAGTCTCGGAGCACTGTGCCGGCCCCGACGACGGCGACGGCCGTCCCGAGGAAGCCGGCGGGCGTCCACTGGGTGACGAACTGCCAGAGGTTGCGCGCGTTCGCCTCGACGGCAAGTTCGGGCGTGTATTCGCGTTCGTAGCCCGCAATCTCGCGCTCGCCGAAGCCGAGACCGTCCCGCGGAGCGAAGGCCTCGTACGGGAAGGTCAGCGGATCTCCTGTCATGACCGCATTGTAGCCGAGCGCGGCGGCGACACCACAGAGACCGAGCGCGGCGACGATACTCTGTCGGAGGAGTGGTTCCCGGTCCAGTGTTCGCAGCGTCCACAGCGCGTGACAGACGAACGGTGTCGCGAACAGGACCGCCGTGTAGGACCGCGCCCAGAAGGACAGTCCGATTGCACCGCCGGCAAGCGCGGCGAATCGCCGGTCTCCGGTCCGGTCCGCCCGGAGATACGCCCACGCGAAGCAGAGATTCAGCGCAAAGGCCGGTACGTACGGGAGGAAAACGGCGGCCTGGACGACGAACAGCGGCGAAACGGCGAGCAGGCCGGCCGCCAACAGGCCGACCCGGTCGTCGAAGATCTCGCTGACGACGGCATCTACCAGCGCGACCGCAAGCGCCGCGGTGACTGCCAGCGCCAGTCGATAGGAGCCGACGAGTCCGCCGAGAGCGAACAGTCCGGCGGTGACCGGCGTGTATTTCGGATCGATCGATCCGCCGTCTTCGACGAAAAACCACGGCCGAAACGACTCCTCGACCGGCGGATACATCCGCAGCTGCCCCTCTAGCAGCATCTCCGCCTGCTGGAGATAGACGGCTTCGTCGTGGTTGGAGGTGTAGTGGGGAAACACGCCTTCCCCGACGAGATAGATCGTCACTCCCGTGAGCACAGCCAGTACGAGCGTCGCCTGTCGGTCGCGAGTCGACCGCTCTCGGCCCCACTCGACGGCCCGGTTGAGACGGGACGTCTCGGTCATTGCTGTCGTCCTCTCGATTCGTGTTTTCCGATGGCGGTCACGTTCCGTCGAACGAATCCTGCCGGAGGATGATCACCATCGATAACGCGGAGATGCAGACGAGCAACAGCGCCGGCACGGCGGCCTGTCCGTAGTAGGCGGCCTCCTGGACCTGCCAGATGTAGGTGACGATTGTCTCCTGACCGAGCGGTTTCAGGATGAGCGTCGCCGGCAGTTCCTTCATCGTCGTCAGGAAGACGAGCGCGCCGCCGGCGACGATTCCGGGGGTGATCTGCGGGAGCACGACCCGCCGGAACGACCGCAGCGGCGAATCGCCCATCGACTGGGCCGCCTCGACGTACTTGGGGTCGACCTGCAGGACCGAGGACTTCATCGTGCCGACGGCCTGCGGGACGAACCGGACCACGTACGCGAAGACGAGGATAGCGACTGTTCCGTACAGCACGCTCGCGTAGCGGATTCCGAAGACCAAAAGGGCTAGTCCGACGACGACTCCTGGCGTCGCATAGCCGATGTAGCTGGCCCGCTCGGGCAGCGAACCCAGTCGGGAGTCGCTGCGCGCCGAGAGATACGCCAGCGGCAGGCCGACGATGACCGCGATGACCGCCGCCGCCAGCGAGACGCTCATCGAGTTGAGAAGATAGCCGAACTCGAAGTCGAATCCGCCCTCGGCGAACCCCGGCGAGGGCCGGCGAAGCCACATCACGAGGATTCCGATCGGCAGGGCGAGCCCGAGACCGGCGATCAGCGAACAGAATCCCAGAGCCGGGAGTTTCAAGCGGCCGAGGCTGATCCGCCCCGGACGCCGACTGCCGCTGGACACGTGTGCCCCCTCGTTGCTGGCGCTGATCCGTGACTCCATCGCCAAGATGATCACCGTCAGCGCCAACAGAAGCAGCGACAGCACGGCCGCCCGGCCGAGCAGGAAGTTGTCGTACCGGACGTAGATCATCCGGGTGAACACGTCGTAGCGCATGATCTGTGGCGTGCCGAAATCCGACAGCGTGTACAGCGCGACCAGCAGCGAGCCCGCGGCGATTCCCGGTTTGATCTGCGGCAGCGTCACCCGCCGGAACGCCTCCCAGCGGGAGTGATTCAGCGTTCGGGCGGCCTCGACGACGGTTCCGTCGAACGAAAGGAGCGACGCCCGCGTCGTCAGGTAGACGTACGGGTAGGTATACAGCGTCAACACGAGCGTCGCACCAACCAGTCCGTAAATCTCGGGGAGTTCTTCGATACCGAGCGGTGCGAGCGCGTTCTGTAACACTCCGCGGGGCCCGAACGCCGAGACGAAGGCGAAGGCTCCGATGTAGCTGGGGATCACCAGCGGCAGGGCCGCAACGACAGTCCAGAACCGTCGGAATGGGAGATCTGTCTGCACGGTGAGAATCGCCAGCGGCACGCCGATCAGGATCGAACACGCCGTCACCGATCCGGTCAAAAGCAGCGAGTTGATGACGATGTCCAGCGTCCCGCGGCTGAAGACGATCGAGACGAGTTCGTCGGTCCCGACGACTTTGGCCTCTTCGAGTAGCCACGCGAACGGGACCAACAGCGCCAGTGCAACCAGCGTCGCGACCGCTCCGAGCGCGAACTCTCTGAACCGCTGGCGTATCACCGCGACCCACGTCAGGAGCCGCTGAGGCGTCGCGCGTAGTTTCCCCAGGAGTCGCTGGCGCCGCGAGCGTCGCTCGTCGCTGGACTCTGTTGATCCGTCCATCCATCTGAAGTTCGGTAGCTGCTCCTTAGAGGATTCCGGTTTCGGTCAGTAGATCGAGCGTCGGCTTGGTGTCCGCGAGT
>JBLGCM010000193.1:0-4296 GCA_047617345.1 Natronomonas sp.
AACCGGTGCGGATAATCTCGTTTCCCCGCCGCACGGCGAGGACTGTCGTCCGGTACAACTCCTCGAAGCGAGCCTCTGTGCCCGTCTCGCCGATGAACGCCGACTTTTCGGGAACCACAGCCTTCGCGAGTAGGTCGTCTCCCGGTTCGTCGACGAATGTATTCTCCGTAACGTCTGCTCGGGTGAGCTGTCGGACGCCCCGATTTTCGCGGAACTTGTTTACGGCCTGCAGGTTTCCGTGGACCGTGAGCAGGTCTCCATCTTGGATGCGCTGGTCCGTTTCACTGGCGAGAAATACCTCGGCTCCGCGTCGCAGTTGCAAGACGCGAACCTCTGACTCGACGTTCACTTCGAGTTCGTCTATCGTGAGACCGATCAATTCGGAGTCGTCGGTGACCTCGAGTTGTGCGAGATGGTCCTCCAGATCGAACTCCTCGACCAGATCGGCGTTGGCCGGGATTCGCGCTGGCGTCAACCACCGGCCGACAGTCATGAGATACGTCAGGCCAACCGCGAGGATGACGATTCCCAGGGCGGTGAACTCGAACATCCCAATCGCCCCACGCGGGAGCAACTCGGCGGCGAACTCGCTCGCGAGTAGATTCGTCGATGTCCCGATGACGGTAAGCGTTCCGCCGAGGATAGCGGCGTACGACAGCGGTAAGAGCAGTTTCGACGGTGACACGCCGGTCTTGTCTGCGAGGTCGGTGATCATCGGGATGAACACGGCGACGACCGGCGTGTTGTTGATGAACCCGGCGATCGGTCCAGTCGTTCCGATTGTCGCAGCGAGCGCGCGTTTCTCACTGCCGCGCGTGAACTTGGCCAGCGAGAGCCCGAGTCGCTGAACGATGCCAGTTCCCTGGATCCCTGCACTCAGCATGTACATCGCGACGATAGTGACCGTGGCCGTGTTTGCGAACCCGGAGATAGCTGCCCGTGGCCCGACCCCTGTCATCGGTTCCAGCGCCGCGAGAGCGACGATAATTCCGACCGCCGTCATATCGTTGGGAATGAGTTCGGAGACAAACAGTACGAGGGCAACTCCGATTAATACGAATACAACAAAAGCACCCTCCGAAAGCCCTGCAATGACCATCATCCCGTATCAGGTCATCCCAGACGCATATACGTTCGGTTGTAATTGTGGCTCTGTAACGTGCTGTGAGAAACTACCGCGCGGTCTGTGACACGCTTTCGTCAACCAACGGTGGCCCCCTTTCTGCGAGTCCGTCAGTCTCCCGCGCCGGAATACGACCGTCGCCGAACACTCCTCCCGGAGCCGACATTACGGAACGCTCGGCCACCGGCCTACAGCCGCTTTCGAAGGCAGGTCGCAGAATCAGGGCACAGCGTCGTGAACTCGGTCGTCTCTCGGATGCATCGCGGAGGCTCTGCTCGGGAAACCTCCTCGTAATCTCGCTGCCCGAAAAAGGTAGCGGCGGCCGTCGTGAGGAGATACAGAGCTGTCACTCCTTCGGTTCGCGCGTACGATTCCAGGTTGGCACACAGCGCTGTTCCATACCCGTGATTACGATACGGTTCCGTCACGACAACGGACCGGAGCAGACCCGCCGACCCGTACGTTTCGACGCCGCCGATTCCGACGAACTTCCCGTCAGTAGACGCAACGAAGAACTGCTCCGCGTTCGCGCGCACGTCGTCTGCGGGGAGGCCGTTCCTCCGCAAGATCGCTTCGATCCGCGATATCTCCCCGTCGGTCGGTCGTTCGAGCGTGATCTGTGGATCCATCGTGTCGGTCAGGGTGAGTCAGTGTACGGTTGAGTGATCGTAATCCGTGCGCGGTCCCCGATCGTGACTGTGAGCGCGTCGCACTCTCGCAGACAGCGGCGGAGTCGACCCAGACGCCGCGCGATGACGAGCAGTGTCGCTCCGCACGCGACCATCAGAGTACCGATAACCGGGTGGGCGCGCATCCACAGCAGCGCGAAGGTACCGACGAGTATTCCGTAACTCACAGCGATTCCGCCCCACGTCAGTCGCGCGGGATCCGGCCGGTACCGCGGATCGGTTGGCGGTCTAAACATCGGCCTCCGCCCGCGTCTCGTCGAGGACGTCGAGCAGTCGTTGCGCCCGAGGGGTGACGGAGTAGTATCGCCACCGCCCCTCTTTGCGCCGCGACACCAGTCCGGCGCTGAACAGTCGGGATAGGGCCTGACTGACGGCCCCTTGACTCACGCCGAGAGACGGTTCGAGTTCGCAGACACAGCGATCCCCTTCGGCCTCGGCGATGAGCCGAAGCGTCTCGTACCGAGTATCGTTACCGAGGGCTGCGAGTGTCTCGATGTCCGCGGCCACTTCGGAGTCAGTCAACGAATGCGACTCACTGGGTGAGCAACACGCTCCGGTCGGACCGTTCGACTCTGTTTGAGTGTCGTCCGTTTTCTGAACCATATTAACCTACTCTAATATTAGTATATACTAATATAAATCTTCGGCTTACAGTCCGCGAACCCCGTCGGGAACGATGAGTGAATTATCGTGACGACAAATCTCCGGAAATAGTGGTACGTACTAATATATAGAGAAATTGAGTATGACGTATATATTCTGTCGTAGATATATAGAAATTAGCACAGTATTTATGCAAATCGCACATCGCTTCAGGTGATGACGGAGAACAACTCCGAGGCGTTCCGGCCAGCATCGCGGCGCAAGTTCATGACAGCGGCGGCAGCGAGTGCGGGGGCACTCGCCTTGGCGGGGTGTACTGAAAGTTCAAGCAACGAAGGCGACGGTGACGGAACCCTCTCGGGGGATATCAATATCGCGGGCTCCAGTACTGTCTTCCCAATCATGAGTGCAATGTCCGAGGAGTTCAACAGGGACAACCCGGACGCCGACGTCAACATCGACATTAGCTCGACCGGCTCAGGTGGCGGGTTCGCGAATTACTTCTGTGTTGGCGATACCGACTTTAACAATGCAAGCCGACCGATTAAACAGGAGGAGCAAGACCTCTGTTCCGAGAACGGCGTCGAATACGTCGAACTCCGCATCGCGACTGACGCGCTAACTGTCGTCGTGGGAGAGGACAGCTTCGTCGACGAGCTGACTGTCGAAGAACTCGCACGGATCTGGGAGGAAGACGCCGCCGAAACGTGGGATGAGGTCGCCGACCGGTTCCCGAACGAGCCGATTGACCGGTTCGGGGCAGCTGATACCTCCGGGACCTACGACTACTTCATCGAGAACATCCAGGGATCGGAGCGAGGCCACACTGACGACTATCAGGCGACCGAGCAGGACAACCAGATTGCACAGGGTGTCTCGGGCACTGAAAATGCGATTGGCTACTTCGGATTCTCGTACTACTTCCAGAACCCCGACGGCCTGAAACCGGTCGCAATCGATAACGGCGATGGAGCCGTCGAGCCGTCTCTCGAAACGGCAGCGTCGGGCGAGTACCAGCCCCTCTCCCGTGGCCTGTTCACGTACCCCGCGATGAGTTCGCTCGCCGAAGAGCACGTCGCCGAGTTCGCACGATACGTCATCGAGAACACCACGAACGAGACACTTATCGCTGAGAACGTCGGCTACGTCCCGGCTACTGAGCAGAGCCAGCAAGAGCAGATGGACAAACTCGAAGACGCCATCGACGAAGCAAACTAACCACACCAATGTACTGTCTCGACCGGTATAGACAGAGGGCTTCACTCAGTGCCTCTGGCCGGATACCCCGATACAGCCGCTCTCGGAGGTGGCTGGGATGAGTCCTGAGAGTGGCCCGCCCGATCTGACGCGGGATCGGGGGATCGAACAGATCACGGAGCGGCTGAGCAGCAGCGTTTTCGCGGCCTGTGCGGTCGTGACGGTTGTGACGACGCTCGCGATTTTTGTGACGCTGCTAGAGCCGACAATCGAATTCTTCAGAACGATTCCGGTCCGTGACTTTGTAACTGGAACGGACTGGAGTCCGAACCCGGCCGGCGGGTCACAGCTGTTCGGGATCGTTCCGCTGGTGATCGGCACGCTTACCGTGACGATTGCGGCCGCGTTCGTCTCGATTCCCATCGGTACACTCACGGCCATCTATCTCTCGGAATACGCGACGCCGCGGATCAGAGCCGTCCTGAAACCGATGCTCGAAATCCTCGCTGGCGTTCCGACTGTCGTCTACGGCTACTTCGCGTTCGTCTACGTGACCCCCGCGCTCCAGGCAACGCTGTTTCCGAACCTCAGCGCCTTCAACGCGCTGTCGGCTTCGCTGATGATCGGCATCATGACGATCCCGATGGTCTCCTCGATCAGCGAAGACGCGATGAGCGCCGTTCC
>JBLGCM010000194.1:0-4293 GCA_047617345.1 Natronomonas sp.
AATATGGACCTAATGATTCGAGAGCACAACCAGAAAGAGTAAGATTTACACGAACAGACAACAGCGTACTCGTATAGTCAAAGATCGAGATATGTTCGGAGTCCCCAGTCGCCCCGACCACAGTCGGTACAGTGTGGCACAGTCAAGCGTCGTTCGTCCCTGCGCGCGGTCAGTTCGCCGAGGTGACCGGCCGTGACCGAGTGGGTTCCGACGACCTGCATGCGGTGTGCCGTCGGTTGTGGTCACCTGCATCAGTCGCCGGATCTCGGCGTCGGTATCGACGTTGCTCGCGGAGACGTGAGTCACCCGGTCAACCGGGGGCTAGCCTGCTCGCGCGGAATCGAGGAGAGTCAGGACCCTGACGGGGAGTGGCTCACCAAGCCGATGGTTCGGCGGGACGGCGAACTCGTTCACACGACGTGGGATGTTGCCCTCAATACGGCCCTCGAAGCGCTCCGGGAGACTCCCGATGACGCCGTCGGGATTCTCGGCAGCGGCCAGCAGACCAACGAGGCCGCCTACCTGCTCGGCAAACTCGCCCGCGGCGGGTTCGGCACGCGATACTACGACGCGAACACGACGCTGTGTATGGCAAGCGCAGTCACCGCCTATTATCAGGCCTTCGGCAGCGATGCGCCGCCCTGCTCGTACGACGATATCCCCGACGCCGACCGACACATCGTCTGGGGAGCCAATCCCGCAGTCGCCCACCCGGTCATGTTCCGCTGGATCAAGCAGGCCGCCGACGAGGAGGGCGTCGAGTTGATCACGGTCGATCCAGTCCGCTCCGAAACCGCGGAGAACTCGGATCAGCACGTCTCGCTCGCGCCGGGAACGGATCTCGCACTCACCCGGGCGGTGCTCGCCCGTCTCGTCGAAACCGACCGGATCGACGAGACGTTCGTCGAGCAGGCGACCGACGGCTTCGGCGAACTCGTCGACTCGCTTCCAGACGCGGAGACTGCCCGCCGCGAGGCCGACGTTTCCGAGGCCGACCTCGAACTCCTCGCCGACGCGCTGAACGAGCAGGCACTGATCTACTGGGGAATGGGCATCAACCAGCACGTTCAGGGAACCGAGACCGCCCGCGGGCTGATCGATCTCTGTCTCGCGACCGGCAACCTCGAACCGGGGAGCGGCCCCTTCTCACTGACCGGCCAGGCCAACTCGATGGGGACGCGAGTCTGCTCCTCGAAGGGAACCTGGCCCGGCCACCGCCCGTTCGAGGATCCCGACCAGCGGCAGTTCATGGCCGACCAGTGGGGCGTTCCGGTCGACCGCCTGCCCGACGATACCGGTCCCGGTCCCGTCGGCCTGCTCGAAGCCGTCGAGGACGATCTCGATGTCGTCTGGACCGTCGCGACCAACCCCGTCGCCGGGATGCCCGACGCCGACCGAGCAACTGAGCGACTCGATGACGCCTTCGTCATCGCCCAGGATGCGTTCCACACGGAGACGACCGAACTGGCCGACGTGGTGCTGCCAGCCGCGACGTGGGGCGAGTCCGAGGGGACGGCGATCAACATGGAACGGACAGTCTCCCGGGTCCGAGCGGCGACGGAGGCCCCCAGCGGCGTCCGGCCGGATCTCGATATCATCGCTACTATCGGCAATCGACTGTTTCCGGAGTTGTTCGAGACTGCCCGGCCCGATCCGTCCGCGGTTTTCGAGGAGTTCGCCGCACTCACCGACGGGACGCCCGCGGACTGTTCGGGGATCAGCTACGAACGCCTCGAGGAGAATCTCGCAGTCCGGTGGCCTGCACCCGACGGGGAGTCGGCCGGCGGCTACCGCTACTACGAGCCTGCAGATCCGAGCACGGCCGACGGGAGCACGGACAGCGCCGTCACTGACGGCGGCACCGCGGGTCCATCGTGGTCGTTCCCCACCGCGACCGGCAACGCCCGGTTCTCGACGGGTCGGCAGGGACCTCTCCCCGAACCGACCGATGGCGACTATCCGCTGACGCTGACGACCGCCCGCGAGGAAGATGGATACAACACCGGGATCCGCTCCCGGTCGGTCGACGATCCCGGCCTTGTCGTTGCCCGTGTCCACCCCGAAACGATCGCCGCTCACGACGACCTCGTGGCCGACGATACGGTCGGCGTTCGCTCGCGTCGCGGCCGGGCGTCGGTCGAACTCGATCCCGACGAGGGAGTCCCCGAAGGCATGGTCTGGCTGCCGATTCACCACCCCGCGACCAACCGACTGACTCTGCCGGAGTGTGATCCCCAGTCTGACGAGCCACACTTCAAACAGTGTGCAGTTCGGTTCGTTCCGCCCGAGAACTGACGAATCGCGTTCACTCTCTGCGAAACGCCTCTTTCTGTGAGTGTCCGTCGCTGTCCCGGTTGAACTCGCGCGCGCTCGCTCACACTCGGCCGTGTCGATTGAGCGGTTGGTTGGGATTTTTTCACCAAATATTGTACATATGTTTTGAAATTCAAAACAAAAGTAAACGCAAAATTCCCTTAAGGAGTCTATACACACTCGAATATTGTCGGAACATTCAGATTCGAATGCCCGAGATTGGATATTCGTCAACGCGAAGGGTTATATAGCTGAATCAAAATTATTCAGGTGAAAATGCAGACGGACGTGTTCCAAAATGGCATAATTATGGTTGATCGTAAGGCAAACATCGAGATATATGAACGAGGTCCGTACGGATACAGCTGCTCGACGGAGGTGAGACAGTCATGATTTCGGGGAAGTGGAAGAACCTTATACTCGCCACTGTGATGTTTAACCTCGGATTTACAATCTGGTTTTCTTTCGCGCCGTACACCGACGGGATCGCTCAGGAGTTCGGACTCAGTGTCGCCGAACTGGGGATCGTCGCCAGCGCGGCGATCATTGCCGTTCCGCTGGGACGGATCGTAATCGGGCCGCTGACCGACAAGTACGGTGCGCCGACGACCGTCTTCTGGACGATGTCGGTTGTCGGAGTGGCGGCAGTCGCCTCGGCGTTCGCCCAGACCTACGAGGTGTTCATCGGTTCGCGAATCATCGCCTCGCTCGCCGGGATTACGTTCGTCATCGGGATCGCACACGTCTCGGAGTGGTTCGACGAGGAGAATCTCGGGCTGGCCGAGGGGATCTACGCCGGTGTGGGCAACGCCGGTGCCGGACTTGGCTCGCTTCTGTTGTTGCCGGCGCTGTTCGGGTCGGGCTACAGCGGGCCGCTGTTCGAGACGAACTGGCGGGCGGCCTTCTTCTACACCGGTGTCGCCGCGCTGGTCGTGGGAGTTGTCTACTACTTCGTCGGCGAGGCCGCAAAGAGCGCCGAGAAACGGCAGGCGACGAAAGAAGGCGTCTCGTTCAAACAGTGGCTCTGGGTCGCGACCAGATACGGCGCGGTCGTTCTCGCAGTCGCCTACGTCATGACCTTCGGACTGGAACTGTCGATGAACAGTTGGCTGTCGACGTACTACCGCGAGGCCTTCGGCGAGGGGCGACTCGAAATTGCTGCCGCCTTCGCGGCGACCTTTTCGATCGCCGCGGGTCTGTTGCGACCGATCGGCGGCTACCTGAGCGACGTCTTCCAGCGCAAGGAGTGGGAGGTCATCTCCCGGTTCGAGGGAGAACACCGCAACCAGTGGACGTTTATTACGCTCGTATACGTCGTCCTCGCGATGTTTGCGATGACGCTTGCGGGCCTCTCGGGAAACATCCTGGTCGCCGTCGTCGCGGCTTTCGGCGTCGGCCTGGGCTGTGCCTTTGCGGAGGGCGCGATCTTCGCACAGGTCCCGTCGATGTTCCCCGATGACTCGGGGAGTGTCGCCGGAATCGTCGGCGGAATCGGTTCCTCCGGCGGGGTGTTCTACCCGCTGATCTTCTCCTCGGCGCTGTTGCCGAACCTGCACCTCGGCTACGCCGTTGCCGGGCTGACGATGCTCCCCATCCTGGCGCTGGCAGCGTGGGTCTTCCAGCCGCACATCGCCGACGTCGCGACGGAAAAGGGCTGGGTCGTCGCCGACGAGGAACCCGCCTCGATGCCCTCGGCTCCCGCTGACGACTGATCCGGGCGCCGATCTTTCGACTCGAAACCGCGGCTCCCTTCCTTACTGGAGACGCAGTTGCGTCCGTGCGACAGCAGGTGGGGACGAGTCTGTACGCCGGAACGCTCTTCGTGGTCCTGGGTGGCGTCGCCTGGGCCAGCGGCCAGCCGTTCGTCTTCCCCAGCCTCGGCCCCTCGGCGTTCATTCTGGCCTTCGACCGCCGAAGTGACCGGACGACGACCTACCGAATCGTCGGCAGTCACGCGATCGGCGGAGTTGCGGGGTTTCT
>JBLGCM010000195.1:0-4273 GCA_047617345.1 Natronomonas sp.
GTCTCCGAAGACGGGTCGGTCCAGTTGCTCGTCTGTGTCGAGGGCGATCCGGTCGGAACGGTGGGCCTACAGTTCGACGACGGTGCTGTCAGATCGGCGGAACTCGGCTACTGGATCGCGCCCGACCACCACGGCGAGGGGTACGGGACGGAGGCCGCCGCGCTACTGACGGGATACGGATTCGAGGAGCGGGGCTGTCACCGCATCACGGCCCGCGTCTTCGAGTTCAACGACGCCTCGCAGGCGCTGCTCGAACGCCTCGGCTTCAGAGAGGAGGGACGCCAGCGAGAGGCGCATTTCGCCGACGGCGAGTATCGAGACGTCCGCTGGTACGGAATGCTGGCCGAGGAGTGGAACTGAGTTACCAGTCGACCGACAGCGAACCGTCGCCCTCGGGATCCGGCGCGAGTTCCTCGCCGCTCGCCCGGTCGATGACGTGAATGACGCCCTCGTCCTTTTTCGCCGGGCAGACCTCGGCGGCCCGGATGTTCTCGTCCAGTTCCGAGTCGTCGATGAAGTAGGCCTTCGGACTGGCAATGCCCGTCGAGAGATCGAGGCCCCAGTTCTCGGAGACCTCCGCGCATTTTCCGGCACCGATGCACTTGTTGGCCTCGAAGATGATCTTGTAGGGTTTCTCCTCGATTGGCGGCCCGTCGTCGCCGCCGATCTCTGCAGGATCAATCGGCTCCTCAGCCATGTCAGTCGTGAATCTCGACGGATTCGAGCAGGATGTCGTCGGTCGGCTTGTCCTGTCCGTCGACGTCGGCCGAGCCGATCGCCTCGACGACGTCCATGCCGTCGATCACTTCGCCGAAGACGGCGTGTTTGTCGTCGAGATGGGGCTGTGCGGCCAGTGTGATGAAAAACTGCGAGCCGTTGGTGTTCGGTCCGCGGTTAGCCATCGAGACTTTCCCAGGCCCGTCGTGGCGGAGGTCGTCGTGGAACTCGTCGTCGAAGGTGTAGCCCGGGCCGCCCCGGCCCGTGCCGGTCGGATCACCGGTCTGGATCATGAAGTCATCGATGACGCGGTGAAAGAGAATATCGTCGTACAAGGGGTCTGTCCGCGGTTCGCCGGTTTCGGGATCTTCCCACTCCTGTTCGCCGGTCGCGAGGTCGACGAAGTTGCCGACCGTGTTGGGGACCTTCTCGTCGAAGAGTTCGATCTCGATGTCGCCTTCGCTCGTGTGCAGCGTCGCGGTCAAGTCACTCATACCTAACAGGTCGACGGCTGTGAGTAAATGACTGGCGGTCGCCGGCTACGAGTCGATATCGTAGCGTCTGCGTCCGAGTCGAGCCCGTTCGGTTTCGGGCGCGTCGGGAACAACGGTGCTCGACATCGCCGGAGAAATCGATATCGGTGCCCTCACCCGCCAGTCAGTGTGTCTTACAGATGCCGACTCAGAGTGGTCGTATTCCTGGACGTAGCGCTGACGCCGATGCCGATTCTCGAGAGATAGCAGCCGACGAGAATCACTCCGCCAGCGGGTCCCGCGCCCAAAACTCGGAGTCTTTGTTCAGTTTGGGGACCCACGTATCGTCGTCGAGTGCGAGCATCGCGACCCGCGAGGCGGGCACCTGTTTGAGTTCGTCGTGCGGGAGATACTGCTGCATCTCCTCGGCGAAGGCGACGACATCCTCGTGGTCGGGCATCGAACCGCGGTCGAGTCGGCCCCGCGAGTGGCCGACGTGCATGTACGCCTTCAGTTCGACGAAATCCGCTCGGGCGCGCTCGCACATCGTCGCGTACCACTCGGGGTGGTGCATGTTGTGGCCGTCGACCAGTGTCGTCCGGATGACGGTCCGGGTCCCCTCCTTCTCGGCGAGTACATCGAGTGTCTCGATCAGCCGCTCCCAAGCGTCGTCCTCGACGGCTTTGACCGTCGAATCGAAGGTCTGTCGGTCAGGCGCGTCGACGGAGACGTACAGTTGCGTCGGATCACACTCGGCGAGCACCTCGGGCTTGGTTCCGTTCGAGACGAGAAAAGTCGTGATATCGCGGTCGTGGAACTCCTCGATCAGTTCGTCGAGATAGGGATACAGCGTCGGTTCGCCGTCCAGCGAGATGGCGACGTGGCGCGGTTCCATCGCCTCGTCGAACCGTTCGCGGGGAACCTCCTCGTTGCCGCCGAATCCCGAGAGGAGTTTGGTCTGGAGTTCGATGGAAGCGTCGGCCACGGCCGCGGGGTCGTCCCACTCGACGTCGCCGAGTTCGTAGGCGTGACCGGCGTGGTCTCGCCAGCAGAAGACACAGCGCTCGTTGCACTTGACGACCGGCGTCATCTGGATACAGCGGTGCGATTCGATTCCATAGAAAATATTTTTGTAGCACTTGCCCTCGCCCCGGAGGGCGTTTTTCGTCCACCCGCAGGTCTGGACGGCGGTGTGGTTCTCGCTGTGGTAGCTGGGGTCGTCTACCTGTTTGGGGCCGCCTTCCGAGTCGCTCATATCTGTTCGTACCGAGGGCTACGTGGATAACACCCACGATCAGAAAAGACCGGAGTGGGTCGACTGTCACCAACGGCCCCGGCAGTGGCGCACACAGTCGCAGTCCCGGGTTCTAAACGCCGACTGGCACGTTATCGGTGTCGACCTGGCGTCCGAGATCCATCGAATCTCTACCGCTAGATCACCATATGCTGGTATTCGTTATTAGTGACTACCGGCGCGCTTCATAGGCATGCACACGCGACAGATCAGACAGAAATCGCGGCAGGGCTCGAACGGATGACGGGACAGTCTGACATCCGGGAGCGGCTCGACCGACTGGAATCGCTGGTCGAGCAGCAACAGGAGACGATTCGGGCCCAGCGAGAGCGTATCGCACGACTGGACTCTGAGGAAGATACCCAGAATGAAGACGGAGAGAGCGTGGCGGTCTCGCGCCGGGGGGCACTGAAAGCCGGTGGGGTGCTGGCGGCGCTTGGCCTCGGTGTCGGGACTGCAAGCGCGGACGCACAGGGGCAGGTCGGCACGAGCAGTGACCCGCTGAACACCCTATATACGGAGGAACTATACGGCAACAGCGGGACAGTCACCGTCCAAGACGACCTCGATCTGAACGGTAACCCCCTCATCAGTACAAGCGTCGGGACGGACTTTCTGACAGACGTTGACTCGACTGTCTCTGGTGAGGAAGACTTCGCAGTCGAGATCAACGATATAAGCGGAGACAAGCCCACCGTCCGGTGGCGTCGCGAATCAGACACTGACAACGCACTCGTAGTTGAGACCGACGATGGTGTGACATCCAGAAACCGACTGCAACTCGACGACGACGGTAACCTGGCTATCGGTGGGAACCTCACGAACAGTTCTGCACTCACAGTTGAGACGACCGCCACCGGAGACCTGACACTGGATGCGGCCGGGACCGTCACGCTCGGTTCGACACTCGACCTCGACGGGAACGATCTCGAAGACGACGGGGCGACGATCTGGGACACCGAGAACAGTTACGTTCCCAGAGACCGAGTTCAGACCCCGGAAAACGTCGTCGTGGTTGCCAAGAGTGGCGGAGACTACATGAGCGTGAATACGGCCCTCTCGAACGTGACCGAACCGGCTATCGTTTGGGTTGCACCGGGAGAGTACGACATCACGGCCGATCCTGCGCCCGATATCCCGGCTGGTGTGACCCTCGTCGGTGCGAGCAGGGAGGCGACGACGCTCTACGTGGACGGGGGGTACTATGGTCTGGAGCCCTCAAACGGCGGCGCTTCGATCCGCTCTCTTTCCCTGGAGTGGCGATCCGGAAGCGGTGGTTTTGCCATGATTCAGAGTTTCGCTCCGGACTTAGTTGTTCGAGATGTGAACATTACCGACACCGGAGGCGAAGTGGATTACGGGCTGGAGGCCGAATCGGGTTCGTCGACCATTGTCGACTCGAAGATCGACCTGACGAATACGTCGGACGCACATGCGCTGTTCGCCAGCGGAGGAGACGTGACCGCTCGCAACTGCTTCCTGAAGGGGGCCGATAGTGCCGGACACGTGAATGATCCCCAGACGCTCTCCCTCGCGAACAACGAGGTGATCAACGGAACCACCGGGACTGGAACTGTCAACAAAGTCGGGAACTTCGACGGAGGCTACAATGCCGTGTGAGTGCCACAACTCTGGGCGCTCGGAGACCGAGCCGAGAAACGGCCCGCGAGCGTCAGAAATGTGCGGTTCGGGGCCCTCCTGTGGGAAGTTCGATCAATGTCCTCGACGGTGTCGGTTCAGCAGGGGATCCCGCGGTCTCGGCAGATTCAACCTGGAGTCACTGTTGCGC
>JBLGCM010000196.1:0-4272 GCA_047617345.1 Natronomonas sp.
GTCACATTGATTAGGGTATCCTCTCGTTACCCACCAATTGAAATACCCGCACCGGGAAATGAAAATATCCGATGAAACGAAACGCGATTCTCATATTTGCTCTCCTCGGGATCGGGGTGATGTTCGCGGTTGGGACGGGAACTGCCAGCGGTTACTCCGTCTCGGTCAGCGGCGAAACTGACGTCCCTTCGTGGACGTTCGAGGTGGACGGCGAGTCGTACACCGCAGATAGTGTCGCTATCGTCTCCGACGGAGATATCTCCTTCACGACGACAGCACCGTCGTCTGACTCTTCGTATAACGCGTACCTGTACGACCGAGATGGGAATATCGTCCAGCAACGGTCGCTGGAAGGGGACGATTCCGGCTCGTTCAGTACGAGCTGCAGCAGCTGTTCGCCCGGCACGTATCTCGTGGCTGTCTCCGACGAGGAGATCGAGGACGCGAAGCCGGTCATCATCGAGGGGCACTCCGTCGATATTTCTGCCCCTTCGTCGGTCGATACCGACTCTACCGTGACGATAGATATCACGACATCCGGAAATCCGTCATCGGTCGAACTCATCATCGGTCAGGACGATCCGACGCGGATCGAAGCCGAGGGGAGCGGGGGAGAGTACACAGCCACTATCGACGGAAGCGAGTTTGATACCGGCGAGTACACCCTATACGGCGCGACGTTAAACGGAGACGAGCTCACAGGGCTCAGCGATAGTGCCTCGCTCACCATCGAGGAAGCAGATTCCTCCGGTGGTTCCGAGGACAGCAGTTCCGGTGGGAGCAGCGGTGGCGGTGGTGGCGGGAGCACAACCCCGGCATCCAACGCGGAATTCAACGTCACTACTGCGAGCATCAATGCAACGACCATCGATGCTGGTGAGGCGGTCGCGGTGACGATGACCGTCGAGAACGTCGGCGATGCCGATGGGGAGTACGAGGCGCGAGTCAGAACGGATGGCGAAACCGTCGCTTCGGGGACGGTCGAGGTTCCCGAAGGTGCCAGCAAGGACGTGACACTCGTCACGACGTTCAACTCCGCCGGTGAGTTCGAGCTCATGGTCGATGATTACGGTGCCTTGGCGACGCTGACAGTCGAGGGGACGGCGACGGCGACACCTGGAACCCAAACCGCAACAGCAACGAGTACCGAAACGGCAACGTCGACGGATTCGCCGACGCCGACCGATTCGGGCGTTATCACGCCCAACGAGAGCACGGAAACGCCATCCCAGAGCGATGGCGCGGCACCGACAATACCGTTCGTCGTGGCTGTGCTGTCGGTGGTCGGAATCGTGCTGCGTCGCCGTGGACGGTAGGTACCGAGCCGACAGTTTCGTATTGGCGCGGGCGAAAGGACACCCAATGGCAACACGACGACGCCTCCAGTTCATCCAAGCGCAGGTAGCCTGGATGCTGGCCGTCGTCGTCGTACTCGCACTTCTCGGATCGCTCGAGTTGGAGTTGTTCTTCGTCCTCTCGCTGATCGGTTTTCTGGTCGTCATTGAGCTAACGGCGCCGATAGCCGTGACACCAGCGTGGCGTCGCCGCCTGCCGTGGTTCATCGCGATCGGCCTCATCGTGTTCGGCGTCATCGTCATCAGACGTATCCTCGAAATCCTTCCGCCGGGGGTGTTCGGATGAAAGTCGATGCGCCGCAGGCCGCGCTCGCGGCGCTGGTCGTCGCGGTAGTCGTTGCCCTCCTCGTCGGGGGCGCAACCTCCGGCGTCGCGTTCGGGTCGTTCAACCCACAATGGGACGGGACGAGCGACCTCCGAACGACCGCCGAAGAGACCGGTTCCGAACCGGTCGTGCTGCAGAATACGACCGAGTACGGCGTGTATGGTTCGGGAGATATCGCGTTCGTTCTTGCGCCATCGCAGGAATACGACGCGACCGACGCGGACCGCGTCCGTGGATTTCTCGAACGGGGAGGAACCGTGGTCGTCGCGGACCGTGATGGACAATACAGTTCGACGCTCCTGAATCGAGTCGGTGCCGATGCCCGACCGAACGGGACCGTCCTTCGGGACGAACGGAACTACCAGCGAAGTCCCGCATTCCCCGTTGCGACTCCTGTAGAGAATACCTCGATCGCGGAGGATGTCGAGTCGGTGACGCTGAATTACGGGACTGCCGTTGAACCGAACGGCGCGACGACGGTCGTCAATACGTCCGAGTTCGCCTATCTCGATAGTGATGGCAGTAATTCACTGTCGGAGAACGAAACGCTGGCCTCGTATCCGGTGGTTACGACCGAATCGGTCGGCGACGGACATGTTATCGTCGTCGGCGATCCCAGCATCTTCCTCAACGTCATGCAGGACGACCTCGGGAACCGGGCGTTCGTCGCAGCCCTCGTCGACGACACCAACCAAACGATCGTCGATATCTCACACGGCTCATCGCCGCCGCCGCTCGTTGCCGCGCTCCTGGCGATTCGTGATTCGGCGCCCCTACAGGTTGTGCTCGGGCTCGGCGGCCTCTGCGCCGTCGGGATTCTTGGCCGCGTTTTCCGACGCAGAGAGCCAGCCCAACAGCCCGCCGCGACGGATTCGAACACACTATCCGAGGGGTTGGGTCGCCTGTACGACGACGTCGACCGCGAGCGCCTCGAACGCGTGACGAAAGGGATTATACGTACTCGTGTCGAACCCGACGACGATGAGTGACCCGGGGGCGCTGTACGACGCTATACGCGGGGAAGTAGAGACGGTACTGATCGGAAACGAGGACATCATCGAAGGGTTGACCGTCGCGTTGCTCTCGGACGGCCACGTGTTGTTGGAGGGCGTGCCGGGTATCGCCAAGACGACCGCCGCCGCCCTTTTCGCCCGGGCCTCGGGGCTCGAACACACCCGGATTCAGATGACGCCCGACGTGCTGCCCGCCGACATCACGGGCACGCAGGTGTATCGGGAACCGACCGGGGAGTTCGAGACACGGAAGGGGCCGATATTCTCGAACGTCGTCCTCGCCGACGAGATCAACCGGGCGACCCCGAAGACCCAGAGCGCCCTGCTGGAGGCGATGGCCGAGCGGAACGTGACGATCGAGGGCGAAAGCCACGAACTCCCGTCCCCGTTCCTGCTTGTCGCCACCCAGAACCCAATCGAGATGGAGGGCACGTTCGCGCTGCCCGAAGCCCAGCGCGACCGGTTCCAACAGAAGCTGACGATGTGCCTGCCGAGCCGCGAAAACGAGCGGGACCTGCTGGACCGCTTCGACGAGACGCCGAAGCTGGGGACGACGTCGGTCGAACAGGTCGTCGACCCCGAGGAGATCCTGGCCGCTCGAGACGCCGTCGATGACGTCTATGTGGACGAGGCGGTCAAAGAATACGTGTTGGAGCTGGTCGGTGCGACGCGAGACCACGACAGCGTCGAACACGGGGCCTCGCCGCGAGCGTCGCTGGCGTTCCTGCGGGCTGGGAAGGCCCGTGCGGCGATTCACGACCGCGAGTACGTCATCCCGGATGACGTGAAATCCCTCGCCGAATCCATTCTGGTGCATCGGCTTGTCCTGCAGACGGACGCCGAGATCGGTGGGACGTCACCGGAGGACATCATCGCGGACATTCTCACTTCGGCGAGCGCTCCCTCCGGCGCGGACTACGATGGCCCCGTTCCGGGCGACACCGAAGAAGCGGCTACGCAGGAAGCAGAACAGCAACCGGCCCCGGACGGCGGCACCGGGGATTCGGCGTAACTACGCAGTTTCGTTGCTAGCCGTCTCGACATCGTCCCACCGGCAGGTAACGAGCCAGTCGCCACGCTCGCCGCCGTCGTTGACGTCGACAGTAACTGGTTCATCGAGTTCGATGGCCAGCGTCGCGGCGAGCACCGATGCAACGGGGTGATCGAATCGGTCTACTGGGCCGTACGCGCTTCCCGAGACGGTGAGCGTCGCTCGACCGGGTTCGACGTCCGTGTCGACGCCGTCGACCAGTTCGAACTGCTCGACGAGCGCATCGCCAACCGTCGCTGCGAGGTCTCCGGGCGCCTCCGGGAGCGTGCCCGCCGCATCGATGACGGACTCGTATAGCGGGACGCCGGTCGGTGCGAGTGAGATTCCCGGCTCGTCACCGGTGACGAACGGCTCTGACAACGCTTCCGAATCCGGGCGGGCGTCGCCATCGGTCACCGAAACGTAGAGGCGGGCGGGTGCGGCATCACCCTCGGTGGGGATGACGAGAGGGTCGCCACGAAGGTCAAGGTCATCGACGATTGCGGCTTCGTTGTCCGCGAGCGTCCGGTAAACCTGTTCACCGACCGA
>JBLGCM010000197.1:0-4258 GCA_047617345.1 Natronomonas sp.
GCGGCCACGCGGTCGATGGCCTCGCTCGCGTGGGCCTGCCGGTCGTCGTCCGGCGGCGCCTCGACCAGCGACGGCTCCAGCAGGAACAGCGTCTCGTGGGCGGGGAAGGCGTCCACCTCGCCCGCGAGGAGATCGGCGACGGCATCGAGGAAGTCGGCCGCGTCGCCGTAGTGGTCGTCGGTGGCGAGGTCGGCGAGGGAGTACGGGCCCGGGAGAACCGCCTGCAGGTCGCCCTCCGCCTCGACCGCACCGAGTTCGGCCGCCACGTCGCCCGAGGGGACGAGTTCGTCACGTACCTGCGGGTCGCGGTAGAAGTTGTTGTTGTCGTAGTAGCGGACGATCCCGCCGGTCTCGACGGCGTCGTTGATCGTCAGCGGGTGGGCGAGCATGTCGTCCCAGCGAAGCTGTCCCTCGACGACGCGGTCGAGACCCGCGTCGACCTGCGTCTCGACGACCTCAGCCCGCGCGCGGTCGTAGGCGTCGACGATTTCCGGCCCCTCGTCGCCGCCGATGAGGTCGCCCTTCTGGTGGCCTTTCAGCTCGGCTAGTTCGTCTTTCGCCCAGTCGGGCAACGGATACAACCCCGGTGTCGTCGCAACAATCTCTGTCATTGAAACTGAGTAGGTCATGACGGGCTTTAATATTTTCTTTTCGTATATGTCTAATAGTAATTGCGTGGCAGCCGTGGCAGTGCCAGCGGCAGGGATCGAAAGGAGAGAACCGGAGACCGTTTGGTTACCCGAATCGCACGACTAGGAGCTTCTCGAAAGGGTGGGATTCCTCTGCGACAACGTCGCTTTCCAGCCCCTGGTTTCGCCCGTATGCGCGGACCTCCTCCGGGCCGGTCAGCGTCGAAATCAACAGGTAGGCCTCTCCGTTCTCGGCGAGTACCCGCCCCACATCGTCGAGAAACGGATCGACCATCGCGCGTCCGTCTTCGCCGCCGGATAGTGCCTGCTCCATCCAGTCATCCCACTCCCGTTCGGGCGGCGTCGGCAGGTACGGCGGGTTACAGACGACGACATCGAAGGCACCGTCGCGAAACGGGCCGAACATGTCGCCGCGCACGACCGGGATTCCCGCCTCGAACGCCTGCGCACAGGCCTCGGGGTTGAGGTCGATACCGACCGCGTCGGCGTGCGTTTCCCCGCGCAGGCGCGCGGCGACGTATCCCGATCCGGTCCCGACGTCGAGCACGCGAGCACCAGCGTCGACGGCTTCGACGACAGCATCTGCGAGCAGTTTCGAGTCCTCCGCAGGCTGATAGACCGTCTCGATGTCGCGCTGGTCGGCCAGTCGGGGCGTTTTCTCGCCGCCCTCCGAGTCCCCCGTCATGCGTCCGGTTCGCCGGGGTCGCCGACTTCCCACGCCAGCGTCGCAAGCCGTGCGAACTCCGCAGGCGTGACGTTACCCGCTCGTCGGCTCATCAGCTTCTCCTCCGCCGCGTCGACGACGGCGTCGCCGTCGTTCAGCCCGGAGATGTGAACCGTATTGCGAACGGCGTTGCGCATCGTCTTCCGGCGCTGGGTGAACACGGCCCGGAGAAAGCGCATGAAGAATTCGTCGTCGGGCACGTCGTACTCGGGTGGGCGGGGCGTCGTCCTGACGACAGCGCTGTCGACGGCCGGCTGAGGATCGAATGCCTCCGGCGGAATGTGTTCGACAATCTCGATGTCGGCGTAGTGGCCGGCGGTCACCGACAGCCGACCGTACTCCTCAGTTCCGGACTCGGCGGCCATCCGCTCGGCAAACTCCGCCTGGACGGTGAGCACGAGCGGCTTGTCCGTCGGCAGGAGTCGAAAGACGATTTCGCTGGAGATTCCATAGGGGAGATTCGAGACCGATGCCGAGAATTCGGGGAGATCGACCTCGAGCGCGTCGCCCTCGATGACAGTCAATCGCCCGTCCTCGCGAGCCTCGGCGAACTCGGAGTCGAGAAAGTCCGCGAGTTCGGGGTCGCGTTCGACGACGGTCACTGTGTCGGCAACGGCGAGCAGGCGGTCGGTCAGTGCGCCGGTTCCGCCGCCGATTTCGAGGACGTGAGTCGTGTCGATACCAGCATCTGTCGCGTGCGCGGGCAGACGATCGAGCACGCGGTCGTCGACCAGAAAGTGCTGGTCGCGGTTCGGGTCGCCGGCGACGCCGGCGCGTGCTCGAAGCGCGTCGGGGTCGCGGAACTGGCCGGTCATCACTCCTCCTCGCGGCGAGCGAAGATCCGGTATTTCAGGTCGTCTTCGCGAAGTTCCTCCATAATTCGGTCGTACAACACCTGCTCGGGATCGTGGAGACCGCCGATTCGCTCCTCCAGTTCCTCGAAGCTCTCGAAGGGTTTGCGTTTGCGCTCGTCGAGAATATTGTTACGGAGTTTCTTGCCGATTCCGGGGAGGAGATTCAACTGGTGGAGACGGAGGGTAATGGGCTGGGCGTCGTTATAGAAATCAACGAAGCGCTGTTCCTGTTCTTCGACGAGATCTTCGATGACGTATTCGAGTTCGGATTTGGCCCCTCCCGGAAGGTCGTCGTACTCGATGGTGCTGTAGCGGGTCACAAAGTCGGCTGTGGCCGGATCGACCCGATCACCGATGGTGACGTTCGCATCGCTCTCGGCGATAATCTCGTAAAGCTCGAACTCCTCGGAGTCGAGTACGTACGCCAGCGGCTCTTTCTCGTATTGTGGACGGTCGTCCTCGGTCCGGCCGTGCGGGAGGAAATCCAGCACGATACCCGTCGGCGTCCCAGCGTTGTCGTCGCGTTCGTCGTCGCTCATGTCGATTACCTACGGCGACCGATCACTTAAACGTGGGCAAGAACTGACCTGTCGCGCAACTGGTTGTGGGCTGCTCGCATGCTGATATTCCATCGAAAGCGCTTTTAGGCATGCTGGGCCAGTTGTGTGTACAGCCTGTGCGGGGTTGATGACGCTTCCAGCTCGAATAGGACTTGCCGCCGCGGCGGCGGAACGTGGGTCTGACCCACAGGAGCGGGGAAGTGTGAGCCCACGCACGGGAGGTGAACAATCATGCCAGTATATGCTGACTTTGACGTCCCTGCGGATCTCGAGGACGACGCGCTCGAAGCCCTCGAGGTAGCACGGGATACCGGAACGGTAAAGAAAGGAACGAACGAGACAACCAAGACCGTCGAACGTGGCAACGCCGAGCTCATCTACGTTGCTGAGGACGTTCAGCCCGAGGAGATCGTCATGCATCTCCCGGAGATCTCCGACGAGAAAGACGTGCCCTACGTCTTCATCGGCGCACAGGACGATCTCGGACGCGCCGCCGGCCTCGAAGTCGGCAGCGCCGCCGCGGCCATTGTCGACGCCGGCGATGCCACGAGCGACGTCGAGGACATCGTCGACAAAGTCGAGGAACTCCGATAGGTGAGTATAGATGAGCGCAGAGGAATCCGAAGACAACGGCGGATCGACGTCCGCAGAAGTGATCGAGCTCGTGGGCCGGACCGGGATGCACGGCGAGGCCATGCAGGTCAAGTGCCGCATCGGTGAGGGCTCGAACAAGGGCCGAATCATCACCCGCAACGTGCTCGGTCCCGTCCGCGAGGGCGACGTGCTCCAGTTGCGCGAAACAGCCCGCGAAGCCGACCAGATCGGAGGCCAATAATGGTCCAGCAACGAACCTGCGATTACACCGGCGAAGACATCGAGCCCGGAACCGGGAAGATGTTCGTCAAAAAAGACGGCACCATCCTCTGGTTCAAAGACTCCAAGGCCCAGAAAAACTACATGCTGGGGCGGGAGTCCCGGGAGCTCGAATGGATCGGCTACGAAGAAGCGGAAGCCGAACCGGAAGCGGAAGCCGAACCGGAAGCGGAAGCCGAACCGGAAGCGGAAGCCGAACCGGAAGCGGAAGCCGAACCGGAAGCGGAAGACGAAGCGACAGAGGATGCCGAGGCGGACGCGGAAGAAGCTGAAGCCGACGCCGACGACTCCGAGGCAGACGCCGAAGAGGAGGAAGCCGAGGCATGAGCGAGGCCGAACGGACCTTCGTGATGGTCAAACCCGACGGTGTTCAGCGCGGACTCATCGGCAAGATCATCTCGCGGTTCGAGGAACGCGGGCTGAAACTCGTCGGCGCGAAGTTCGTGCAGATCGACCGGAGCCTCGCGGAAAACCACTACGGCGAGCACGAGGACAAGCCCTTCTTCGACGACCTCGTCGAGTTTATCACCGCCGATCCGGTGATGGCGATGGTCTGGGAGGGACAGGACGCGACGCGACAGGTCCGCAGTATGGTCG
>JBLGCM010000198.1:0-4253 GCA_047617345.1 Natronomonas sp.
GAGGTCGGTATCGACGAATCCGGGTTCGACCGTCGTGACAGTGATGTCGGCGTCGAGATGCCGTGACCTGTACCGTAGTCCGTCCAGATAGTTCGAGACGTACGCTTTCGAGGCGTAATACGCGGGGACGCGACTGCTTCCAACGTAGGAGGCAACAGACGAGACGCCGACCAGTTGGCCGTGGCCCCGCCCCTCGAAGTAGTTCATCGCAGCCACGGACAGCGCCGTGAACCCGCGGACGTTCGTATCGATGGTATCCCGCTCGGATTCCCACTCTAGATCCGGGTTCTCCGAGCCAATGCCGGCGTTGACGACGACTACCTCGACAGTCCCCATCTCCTCGGCGAGGTCGGTGAACGCCTCCCGGGCCGCGTCCGTTTCGGTTACGTCCATCCGTGCGACGTACGCCTTGGTCGGCAACGACTCGGCGATTTCCCCTAGCTTGTCCACCGACCGAGCGGTGAGCCCGACCTCGTATCCCTCCGCTGCGAGTTTCCGCGCCAGCGCCTCGCCGATTCCAGACGACGCGCCGATGACTATCGCCCGTTCTGCCATGGCCCGCGGTTCGGCCGGGCCTCGTTTCACTCTTTTCGTCGCGGTCACACGCCCCGGCCGTAGAACCGGTACGACACCGCGAGAGAGGTTCCGACGACCACAACAACCACGCCAATCCCGTCGCCGTAGGGAACTTCAGCCATCTGCGGGAGAATTCCGGTGAGCGAACCGACCGCCACGACGGCGAACGGGAGCGCGGTTCCCAGCTGTCACCGCCGGAAACTGTCCAGTATCGGATCGCCGCTTGCCGTACGGTATCAATCACAACTCACTTATAAAAATCCGGTCGCTCCGTCCCCGAATCATTTTCAACGGGGGAGACGACTGACCGTCCATGAGCCTCGTGACCACGCCTCAAGAGCGTTTCGAGGAGATTCCGGACTTCGATTACCCATACGAGCGCGTGTCCGTTACCGACGACGGCGCACAGATGGCCTACGTCGATGTCGAGCCGACGAGCGAGGGCGCCGGCGAGACGTTCCTGCTGATGCACGGCGAGCCATCGTGGGGCTTTCTCTACCGCAAGATGATCCCCACGCTCGCCGAGTACGGCCGGGTCATCGTCCCGGACATGCTCGGCCTCGGTCGCTCGGATAAGTACACCGAGACGGGCGCGTACAGCTTCGATCTTCACTACGACTCTTTCGAGACGCTGCTGTTCGAGGAGTTAGATCTCGACGAGATCACGCTGGTCTGTCAGGACTGGGGTGGTATCCTCGGACTGGCGCTTGCCGGACACAACCCCGAGCGGTTCGCCCGGCTCGTTCCGATGAACACGGGCGTCCCCGACGGTACCCAGACGATGAGCGATGACTGGCACGAGTTCGCGGATTTCGTCGAGCGCGCCGACGAGCTCCCCATCGGGATGTTGATCCAGAACGCGACGGCGACGGCTCTTCCCGAGGAGGTCGTCGCCGCCTACGAAGCTCCCTTCCACACCGAGGAGTCGAAAGCCTGTGCGCGCGCTCTCCCGCGACTGATCCCCACTTCACCGGACGACCCCGGCGCGGATCACATGGCCGCCACGAGAGAACGGCTCTCCGAGTGGCAGAAACCCGCGTTCGTCCTCTTCTCGGACTCGGACCCGATCACCGGCGACGCCCGCGATCCGATCCGGGACCTGATTCCGACCGCCAGCGAACAGCCGGACATCTGGATCGAGGGCGCGATGCACTTCCTGCAGGAGGACGCGGGCGAGGAAATCGCCGAGGAAATCGCCGGTTTCGTCGAGCGGTCGTAGCGGCGGGACCGCTCGGTTCGCACTGCCGGTTCGGATACCCTCTTGGGACTGGCGTAACAACCGGCAGCTATGTCACCGTCGTTCGACACCGACCTGCTGACAGAACTGACCGAAACCAGCGGCGTGCCGGGGTACGAGGACCGGATCAGAGAGATTGTCCGGCGCGAACTGACCCCCGAAGTCGACCGACTCCGAACCGACAGTATGGGTAACGTCGTCGGGACGATCGAGGGCCAGTCGGACACCGAAGTCGTCGTCGCCGCCCACATGGACGAGATCGGGTTCATGGTGCGCCACGTCACCGAAGACGGTTTCGTGCAGGTCGACGCCCTCGGTGGCTGGGACGCCCGCGTGCTCAAAGCCCAGCGCGTGACGATCCATACCGACGACGAAGACATCACGGGCGTGATCGGTTCGCCGCCGCCGCACACCCTCGACGAAGGCCAGTTGGAGACCGACCCGGAAGTCGAAGACATCCACATCGACCTCGGCCTGGACGGCGAAACCGCACAGGAACGAGTCTCCCGCGGCGATCTGGTCACGCTCGAACAGACGACCGAACTCGTCGGCGAGACGATTACCGGCAAGGCGCTCGACGACCGAGTCTGTCTGTTCACGATCCTCGAAGCCGCCCGACAGATCGAGGATCCGGCGGTGACGATTCACTTCGCCGCAACTGTTCAAGAAGAGGTCGGAATCCGCGGCGCACAGGCGCTGGGCGTCGATCTCGACCCGGACCTCGCTATCGCCCTGGACGTGACTATCGCCAACGATGTGCCGGGGTTCGAGCCGGGTGAACACGTCACCGAACTCGGCGACGGGACGGCGATCAAGCTCAAAGATTCGAGCGTCATCACCAGCCCGAAAGTGAACCGTCGACTGCAGAACGTGGCCGAGACCGAAGCGATCGATTACCAGATCGAAGTGCTTCCCGCGGGCGGGACTGATACGGCCGGTCTCCAGCGGTTCGGCGGGGCGACGCCCGTCGGAGCGCTGTCGATCCCGACGCGGTATCTCCACACCGTTACCGAAAGTGCCCACGTCGGGGATGTCGAGGCGACAATCGATCTGCTCGCGGCGTTTCTCGCAACCGAAAAAGAGGACCGGGATTACACGCTATAGACCGCGCTTTCAGCCCTCGAAGCCGGCGTACTCCATCAGGTTCGCGAAGATGTCCGTGTCCATCACGCTCTCGTAGACGACGCCGGTGAGCATCCCGCCGGGGTAGCTCCGACCGTTCATGACGTGGTTGACCTTGTGACAGTGCATGAGGTAAACGCCGGGATCGACGGTCGCGTCGAATTCGAGTGTGCGACGTTGCCCGGGTGCGACGTTGGTCACGTCTCGGTCGTGCAACATCGCGTTCGGGACCTCTGCGCCGTCTTTTTCGACGACTCGGAAGCGGTGGTTGTGGATGTGCATCGGGTGGCTCATGTAGCCCGCGTTGACCAGGTGCACGCGGACGGTATCGCCTCGTTGGACGACGATCGGTGAGCCGTCTTCCGGATGCAGTGTTCGGGGTGCAACCTTGCCGTTGACCGTAAAGACATCGGGCCGCCGGTCGCGGGGACTGTAGCTGACATCCTCGCCGGCGAACCGCCGGGAGAGCCGCGAGTCCCAGTCCCGAAGCGTCATAAAGTACTCCTTGTCCGCGGGCTCGTATCCCTTCGGATCGACCCGCAAAATGCCGTACATCCCCATTTCCATGTGCCGGGACGTCTGGTAGTGACAGTGGTAGAGATGCGTCCCCGGGACGTTCGCCGGGATCTGGTAGGTGTGTTTCTCGCCGGCCTGGACGGTGATGCCGGTCGTCGTCGGGACGCCGTCGTTCTCCCAGGTCTTGGTCACGCCGTGGAAGTGGATCGTATGCGGGCGCTTGCCGTTCGTGTTGTCGAGGGTGATCTCCATGTCCTCGCCCTCTGTCGTCCGGATGATCGGTCCCGGGACGCTCGGATCGCCGTCGTCGGCGCTGAACGCCCACACTCGCGGGAGTTCGATCGGTCCGCCCATCGTCTCGATAGGATGGGCCGCGTGTCGGGCCGGTTCGGAGTGGATCGTCACCTGGTTGCCCTGTTCGTCGACGTTGACGACGTCTGGCGGACTCGTCGTCGGCAGATCGTCCGTCTGCCGGCTCTGGAGCCGTCCGTCCGAACGCTGGGTCGGTGTTTCGTCGTCCTGCTGGGAAAGTGAGGCACAGCCAGCCGCTCCGGCAATACCGACTGTCCCGGCCGCCTTTGCGAAATCGCGTCGCGACAGCCCGTCGCCGGGGGCACCAATTGGATTCGACATGACGGGTAGACGTTTGATTCCCCGTGATAAACGGGGACCGGGCGTTCCTGCGGGATGAGGACCGTTCCCGCGAGCTGAGAACCGTTCCCGCGGCCCGAAAAATCGAGGCGGCGCTCCCTTCGCGGTTACATCGCGAAGGTGTTGTCACACTCCGTGCAGGTGAACTCGA
>JBLGCM010000199.1:0-4250 GCA_047617345.1 Natronomonas sp.
GAAGGCGTCGGCGCGCTCGACGGCGTCCCGGAATTTCCCCGCTCGTGCGTGATCCGCCTGGACCTGCTGGAGCACCTTCCGGCCCTGTTCGTAATCGCCGTTTTCGATCAGCTGACGGCCGAGCTCGAGCCGGTCCCGGCCGCGTTCGATGAACAGCCGCGTGTGAGCGGTTTCGAGCGTTCGCTCGATGTCGGTCAGTTCCGGTGCGAGCGCCGTCTCGGGGACCGGCTCGGTACAGTACACGTCGTTCAGCAGGTCGTCGAGTTCCCGTCGGCGCCGGCGGTAGGTGTCCAGTCCCGCCTCCCACTCCAGCGCATCGGCGTGGGTACGGATCGCACCGGCCGCGAGGTCGACATCGTTGGTCAGACTGCGGATTCGGGCGCGAATCCCGCCGACCCAGCTGAGATGGGCGCCGAGATCCGACGGCACCGGCGACGGCCCCCGCCACTCCACCCCGACGCCGTCGGTCGTGGTCAGCGAGAGCACGGGCTCGCCGACCGAAATCGACGCGATCTCGTCGTAGCGGAGCGTGACCGCGCCGGAGTGTCGACTGTCCGGTATCGTAAACAGAATACGCCGGTCTGTCACGGCCGAAAGCACCGCCTGGTCGACGACCGTTCGGTCACTCCCCTTCGTTCGGACCACCCCGTCCCGGCTGCCGAAGCTGCCGAGGACCGACTCGGTATCAGCGATAATACCGTCGAAGCGGGCGGCATCTGAGTCGGCGCTCGCGGGGGACAGATCGTCCTCTGTATCCGGATCGTCGGGTGGTGTGCTAATAATCGATCCCGTGCTGTAGTTATCACAGAAGATATTGAATGTTGCCCTACGCACGGCGCGGGAGCCCCGCTCTCAGAAAGGCGGGTAGCTGTCGGCAGTTACCTCGGTTCGGAGCCGGGAGTGCTGTACCGGAGGGTGAGATACAGCCGAGCGGCGGCGACTTGGACGGCACCGACAGCGATCGCGAGGCTGATCGCGTACGAGACCGAGGCAGCGACGATCAGTGTCGGGTAATCGGTGAGCTCGAGCTGTTCGGCGGCTTCGGTCGGTGAGGACCCGGCCTCGGTCGGGAGATCCGCGCCGGCAGCGAGCAGAATCCCGGTCGTGAAAACCGAGAGCACGATCACGAGGGCGACCACGGACAGCAAGGCGAGAAAGAGCAGGCCGAAGGTCTTGAGACTGATCCCGCTCGTGAGATTCCAGCTCGTCGAAAGGCTATCGAAAACTCCCTCGCCGTCGAGCACGCAGGCCGGAAAGGCGAGAAACAGCCGACTTCCGATGAACAGTCCCGGGAGGAGCAGGAAAGTCAGTCCGATGCCGAACGGAATGACAAACAGCAGCCAGATCCCGACCAGCGGAACGAACGAGCCGAGAACCCGTCGAGCCTGCGTTCCGACCGACGTCGGCTCCCCATCACGGTCCTGTTCGGTCCCGACGTGGATCATCCCCGCGACGAACAGCCCGAACAGCCCCGTGAGGAGGACGGCGGGAGACAGCCCGGGCGGCGCGAAAAAGTAGAGGAGAAAAAAGCCCAGCCAGGCGACGAAGAGTCCGCCGAGCAACAGCGGATAGCCGAAAATCGCTCTCATCGAGGAGGTGAACAACTCGACAGTACCCGGGCCCGGTGAGCGAGTCGACCGCCCCGCGCCGACTCCCGGGGGGTCTTCGTACCCCTCCGGCGGCGGATCGCCCTCGAACCCTCCGACATCGCCGGTTCGGTCCGGCGACTGGTGGTCCCGCGGACCGCGTTCGTGGCGGCCGGGTTGGTCGCGCTGTCCGTGATCGTCGTGCTCGCGACGGGCGGCGTCGCCGACCGACTCTCCGCAGTAGCTACAGTACCGCTGGTCGTCGGCGACTTCCTCGCCGCAGTTCGTACAGTATGGCACGGATACGAGAGAGTATCAGTGCCGAAGAGATAAGCGTCGGGGGATGCGGTCGCCAGGACGCGTCGAAATCTAGGTCGCGCTCTCGATTGCCTGATCCAAGTCGTCGATGATGTCCTGGGTCCCTTCGAGCCCGACCGACAGCCGGACCATATCCGGCGTCGTCCCGGAGGCTTCCTGTTCCTCTTCGGTGAGTTGCTGGTGGGTCGTGCTCGCGGGATGGATGATCAGCGTCTTCGCGTCGCCGACGTTCGCCAGCAGACTGGCGAGCTCGACCTCGTCACACAGCTGTCGACCGGCCTCGTAGCCATCCGCCAGCCCGAAGGTGATCATGCCGCCGTAGCCGCCGTCGAGGTACTTGCTGGCGTTGCCGTGCGTCTCGTGGTCCGAGAGCCCGGGATAGTTGACCCAGGCGATCTCGGAGTGATCGTCGAGATACTCCGCGACGGCCATCGCGTTCTCGCAGTGTCGCGGCATCCGGTGGGGAAGGCTCTCGACGCCCTGCAGGGTCTGCCAGGCGTCGAAGGGGGACTGCTGGTTTCCGAGATCCCGGAGCCCGCGAGCGATTGCGGTGTACATGAAGGCCTGCTCGCCCATCGCTTCGGCGAAGTTCACGCCGTGGTATGCGGGGTTGTCCTGCGCGATTTCGGGATACTCCTCTGCGTGGGCGCTCCAGTCGAAGTTCCCGCCGTCGACGACGACGCCGCCGACGGTCGTGCCAGAGCCGTGGATCCACTTCGTCGTCGAGTTCCAGACCAGATTCGCGCCGTACTCGATCGGGTTGCACAGGGCTGGCGTCCCGAAGGTGTTGTCGACAAACAGCGGGATTCCGTGGTCGTCGGCAATCGACGCGAGACGGTCGAAATCCGGCGTTACCAGTGCGGGGTTGCCGATGGTCTCGCAGTGGATGTACCTGGTGTTCTCGTCGATGGCTTCCTCGTAGGCCTCGTAATCCAGCGTATCGACGAAGCGGGCTTCGACGCCCTGTCGCGGGAGCGTGTGGGTGTAGTAGGTGTAGGTGCCGCCGTACAGCGAAGAGGCGGTGACGATGTTGTCGCCAGCGTCGGCGAGGACGAAATCCGTCAAGTTGAGCGCGGCCATCCCCGAGGCGGTCGCGACCGCGCCAACACCGCCCTCCAGTGCGGCAAGCCGTTCCTGCAGCATCTCGACGGTGGGATTCATCAGCCGCGAGTAGATGTAGCCCGGCTTTTCGAGTGCGAACTAGCTTGCGGCGTCTTCGGCGTCGTCGAAGACGTAGGATGTTGTCTGGTAGATTGGCGGTGCGCGCGCCCCTGTCGCCGGATCGGGCTCTTCCTGCCCGACGTGCAGGGCTTTCGTCTCGATTGAGTCGTCGTCGCTCATACACCGGAGAGAAAAGCGCTCAGTACGTCAATCTTCCCCCGAAGTTCACTCCCGATCCAGGAGTTCGTCGAGCAGTTTCGACTGGGCGGCGTTGAGGTGTTCAGTGAACGTGGAGGGTTCGATATCGAGCGCTTCCGACACCTCGCTCGCGTTCGAGTCGCGGGGATACTCGAAATAGCCCATCTCGTGGGCGGTCGCGAGCACCTCCCGCTGGCGGTCTGTCAGTCGACGCATATCCACCGGAACGAGTTCTGACTCCCCGGCGTTGTCTCGTCCCTGCACCAGATATTCGATCCGGACGCTGCCAAAGCGGTCGTTCAGATCGCCGAGCAACTCACGGAGTTTGTCGACATCGCCGGCGTGGAGCGTGACGTGGAGGTTGCCGTTGGTCGCGTGAGCGTCGGTCACGGGGCCGAGCGAGCGCTCGATATACTCACAGATACAGGGGCCGTCGTAGTCGCGCTCGAACTCGTAGACCTGCCGTGTGCCGTAATCGAAAACCGCCTCGGCCTCGCTGTCTGCCGGTTCGTCGGCGGCCGTGAACTGCTCGGTGACGGCGCCGTCGGATTCGGTCGCCCAGGTCACCTCCCGGAGCGGACCGTCCGCGCCCGCCGAACTCGCCGCCACGGGGCATTGATCGGGTCGCTCGAAGACGAATTCCGCGCGAACTCCTGGCATGGACAGACCTACGTAACGGCCCACAAAATAACGGGGTCGGATTTCTCACGCGGTGGGAATCCTCGAAACCGGTCGAACGGCCGCCAGACGGTATTTGGGCCGAACATGAGCGGGCGTATTCCCAGCGAACTGGAATCGGCTCGGTCGTCTTTTGTACGGGAGTCGAAGGGCTCGGCGATGCGGGGACTCGATACGAGCCAACGGCCGGTCGTCTTCATCTGGGAGGTCACCCAGGCCTGTGAACTCTCCTGTGAACACTGCCGGGCGGACGCACAGCCCGAGCGCCATCCCGATGAACTGAGTACCGCCGAGGGCAAGCAACTGCTG
>JBLGCM010000200.1:0-4239 GCA_047617345.1 Natronomonas sp.
TCGCCGAGCAGACGAACATGCTCGCGCTGAACGCCAACATCGAGGCCGCCCGCGCGGGCGGCGGTGACGGTTCCGGCGACGGGTTCGCGGTCGTCGCCGACGAAGTGAAACAACTGGCCGAGGAAACTCGCGACGCCGCGACCGACATCGAACAGCTCATCGAGCAGACCCAGACGCAGACGGAGATGACGGTCGAAGAGGTCGAGGGCGCGGCTGACCGAATCGATGACGGTGTCACGGCGGTTCAGTCTGTTGCCGATTCGCTCAGAACCGTCCGGGAAAATGCCGACGAGATTGACACCGGAATCGCGGAGATCAGCGAGACGACTGATGCCCAGGCTGCGAGTGCGGAGGAAGTGTCCGCGATGGTCCGGGAGGTCGCCGCTATCGGTGAGGAGATCACCGAAGACGCCGGGGACGTGTCGGCCGCCGCGCAACGGCAGTCGGCATCCGTCACCCAGATTTCCGACGGCGTGACAGCGCTCAGTGAGCAGGCCGAGCGGCTACAGACACTCATCGCAGAGTTCACCGTTTCGGCCGGACGGGCACAGCCCCCAACGTCGCGGTAGCAACCGGGGCGAATCTGACTCCGATTTCGGAGCACACACAAGCAACGAGTGCATATGAGCAGAGAGATGGCTACCCCACGGCTCGTGTACGACGACGACTGCGGATTCTGCAAATACTGCGTCCGGTGGTTTCTCCGCTTTGGGGAGTTCGAGCCGGTGGGATTTGCGGAACTCACGCCGGATCAGAAGGCCCGCCTCCCGGCAGAGTACGACAACTGCATGCATCTGTTAACCGACGACGCTGTCTACTCCTGCGGCGAGGGCGCCGAGCAGTGTCTCGCCCGCTGTGGCTCGCTCGCTCGCGCTGGCGTGGCAGTCGCCCGGATGCTCCCATACTGGCCGCGTATCCGCGAGCGGGGATACCGTTTCGTCGCTGACCGCCGTGCTATCTGGGGGCGGTACAGATCCTGTCCCGGTGTCGAGTGAGAATCGAACAGTTCGAGAACGGACTGACAAGCGGAGTAATTAAATATCTAATGACACTTTCATCCGAGTGAGTAATTCGGCCCCGGGTAAGAACTTCCCACCACTGAGTAACTGGTGATATCAGTTCTGGATTATATCAGCCCTGCATTAGAATTATATACTATGGACTTAATGATCTATAATGATGTCAATCGAACATCCCATGGCTGACGCAGCAGAGGAACCACATCCAGAAATTGCCGGACTGCTCGAACAGATGGGCGCCGATCCGATTCCTGCATTTTCGTCGTTGTCGCCGGAAGGTGCTCGGGCGTTTGCGAAAGGAATGTTCCCGGATCCCGAGGAGCCAACTCCGGTCGGAGATGTCATGGATCTAAGCATCACCGACGAGGGGATCCCGATCCGAGTGTACATCCCAGAGGGAGAGGGTCCGTACCCCACACTGGTTTACTACCACGGGGGCGGCTGGGTAATCGGAGATATCGACACACACGACGAGACGTGTCGCATCCTGTCGAGCGAGGCTGATTGCATGGTCGTCTCGGTCGATTACCGACTGGCGCCCGAACACAAGTTCCCGACGCCGCTAGAGGATTGCTACGCGGCTCTCGAGTGGGTAGCCGAGAATGCGCCGACGATGCAGATCGACACTGACAACGTGTTCGTCGGGGGCGACTCCGCCGGCGGCAACCTCGCGGCCGCCGTCGCGTTGCGTGCCCGTGACACCGATGGACCGTCCATCGCGCGGCAGGTGCTCATCTATCCCGTGACAGACCACAACTACGACACTCCATCGTACGAAGAAAACGGAGAGGGAGGGATGATCACGGAAAACGACATGCGGTGGTTCTGGGACCACTACCTCCAGAACGATATGGACGGGAAACATCCGTACGCCTCACCGTTGCAGGCAAAGAGCCTCGAAGGGCTCCCGCCGGCGACGGTGGCCACTTGCGGACTTGATCCGCTCCGCGACGAGGGCTCTGCATACGCGAAGCGTCTGGAGGAAGCCGGCGTCTCCGTCGATCACCACAACTACGACGACTGCATCCACGGGATTGCACAGATGGTGGTCGACCCGATGAATCTCACCCGCGCGCGAGAACTCCTCGGCGATGTCGCGACCGATCTCCGCGCAACGATCGAAGAGTAATCCGGCCCCGGTAGACCCGATCGTATTGTTTTTTCTACTATTCCATTTGTTTTCAACGGAGGGGCACAGTCATCGATCCAGCAAGGTTTATATAGTATTAATTCGTTGTACTCTCATGTTGCTATGAGTTCTCAAAGCGGACCATCGGGGGAAACGACGTATCAAACAGATTATGACGCAGTTATCGTTGGCGCTGGATTCTCTGGTCTCTACCAACTACATCGTCTCCGGGACGAACTCGGACTATCAGTCAAAGTTATCGAGAAAGCCGACGACGTCGGGGGAACGTGGTACTGGAACCGATATCCAGGTGCCCAGTGCGACAGCGAGAGTCACGTCTACTGCTACTCGTTCAACGACAACATCCTCGAGGAGTGGCAGTGGAGCGAGCGGTACCCATCACAGCCGGAGGTACTCGAGTACCTGCAGTTCGTTGCGGATCACCTCGATCTGCGGAAAGACATCGACTTCGAGACGGAAGTCACAGGCGCGTCGTTCGACGAGCGCAACGGTCATTGGCAGATCCGTACCGACGACGGGGAAGAAATCAGCTCGCAGTTTTTCGTAACTGCCGTTGGCTGCCTGTCCGAACCGTGGATTCCGGACTTCGAGGGTGTCGATTCCTTCGAGGGCGAATCGTATCACACGGGCCGGTGGCCCCACGAAGAGGTCGACTTCACCGATAAGAAAGTCGCCGTGGTCGGCACCGGCGCATCCGCTATTCAGGTCATTCCGGAGGTTGCAAAGGAGAACATCGAACATCTCACAGTCTTCCAACGAACGCCGAACTACGCGGTTCCCGCACGGGACCGGCCGCTCGAGGACGAGGACTGGGACGAAATTCAGAAGAACTACGACGAAATCCTCGAAGCAGCCCACGATAACGGGTTCGGTCACCCGTTCTCCCCCGCTTATCCCTCGGCGGAGGACCGCCCGATGGAGGAGGTAAGAGAACTACTGGAGCCCCGGTGGGAGGAAGGCGGGTTCCGGTTCATGCTCACCTTCGAGGATCTGGTCACCAACCCAGACACGAACGAAAAGGTATCCCAGTTCGTCCGCGAGAAGATCCACGAGACGATCGACGATCCGGACCTCGCGGACAAACTCGTTCCGAAAGACCACTACTACGCGACGAAACGTCCCCCGCTTCACACGGACTACTACGAGACGTTCAACAAGGACCACGTGAGCCTCGTGGATGTGCACGAAACGCCGATCGAACGGATCACCCCTGAAGGGATCCAGACATCGGACGAACTCCACGAGTTCGACATGATCATCTACGCGACCGGCTTCGACGCGATGACGGGGACGCTGCTGAACATTGACATCGAGGGTCGGAACGGACTGACCCTCGACGAGAAGTGGGCAGACGGACCACAGACGTATCTCGGCCTGTCGATGCACGGATTCCCGAACATGTTCACCATCACCGGCCCGCAGAGCCCGTCCGTGCTCAGCAACATGCCGGTGTCCATCGAACACCACGTCGAGTGGGTCTCCGATGCGATCGGTCACTTCGCCGAGAACGACATTCGCGTCGTCGAAGCGACCAAAGAAGCGGAGGAAGCCTGGACCGCTCACAACACGGAGGTCGCCGAACAGACGTTGTACCCCACGGCGGACTCTTGGTACATGAACGAAAATATCGAAGACAAACCGACGGTCTTCACGCCGTACATCGGTGGTGTCGACGTCTACCACCAGACGATCCAAGAGGTTGCCGAGAAGGGGTACGAAGGCTACGAGCTCACTAAATCGATCACTGATCTGGATCCGACGGGCGACCAGCCGTCGCTCAGCGTGATGGAAGGCGACTGATCGCTCTCCCGGTCAGTATTTCCGCACGAAAATCCGATCGGTTCTAGTAGGAAACGGCGACTAATCGCCCTCTCAGTTAATATTTAAAAAGTTCTATCGGTTCTCGTAGCGAACAGCGACTGATCGCTCTCTCGAGCGGTCTTTCCGCGAAAAAATTCTGTCGTTCTTGCTGAAGAAAAAATTACCCGCGGCAGCGCTTGCAGTGATCAGTGCTGCGTGCAACCCCAATCGACTTGCAATCGTCGCAGGTCAATTCTCCACAATCAGCGC
>JBLGCM010000201.1:0-4236 GCA_047617345.1 Natronomonas sp.
CCCGAGTTGGGGCTGGATCACCGTCGGGAACATCCTGCTGGGTGTCAACCAGGCGTTGACCTGGAGTATGGCAATCAACGCGAAGATCGACCTTGCAGGGCCCGACCAGCGCGGGCTTGCGGTCGGTATCGACGAGGCGTTCGGCTACACCGGCGTCGCGGTCGGCGCCTGGCTCACGGGCGTCATCGCCGGCCAGTGGAGCCTCCGGCCCGAGCCGTTCTACTTCCTCGGTGTCGTCGTTGTCCTGGCGTTCGTTATTTCCATCTTCCTGATCAAGGAAACCGTTCAGTACGCACAGGCCGAGGGCGACGACGACCACCACGACGCGAACCTGCCGTTCAACGAGGTGCTGAAGCGGGCGACCTACGGCGACCGGACGCTGTTCGCCGCGGCGCAGGCCGGTCACATCGAGAACTTCGTCGACACGCTGTTCTGGATCGCCGTTCCCCTGTACCTCACGAGCCAGGGGCTGGGCATCGCAGCGGTCGGGGTCGTCGTCGGTGTTCACAGCGCGATGTACTTCCTCCAGATCGCGACCGGGGGGCTCGCGGACCGCATCGGTCGCCGCTCGCCCGTCGTCGCCGGGATGTTCCTCGCCGGCGCGGGCGTCCTCGGGATGGTGCTCGTCGATAGCTACATCCCGTGGGCCGTGCTGGCTGGCGTCTCCGGGCTGGGGATGGCGTTGCTGTACCCGAACTTGATGACAGTCCCGAGCGATGCGGCCCACCCGACGTGGCGCTCGGCGGGCATGGGCGTCTACCGGATGTGGCGCGACTCCGGATACGCTGTCGGCGCGGTCCTAATTGGACTCTCGATGGAGTTCGTGAATGCGGCGGCCGCCTTCTACGTGACTGCCGGCCTGATGTTCGCGTCAGGTGTAGTGGTGTACGTTTGGATGGAGGAGACCCATCCCGAATTCGGTACGCACGAGCCGCCTGCTCCGGCGAGAGTTGAAGTGGGGAAAGGCGTCACGGAGGACTGACGAATCCGTGACGGCCCCGTCTCGTGGGCTCCACAAGCAACCTGAGAACTGGCCTAAGCTGCCGACACTCTGCGATATCGGGGCCCTGGTGGTGACTCTCTCAGACTGCCCGGGGCGGCGGAACGAGGAAGACGTTCCCCGTCGCCCGTGCGACGATCTCCTCCGAAACGCTGCCCAACAGGAGTCGCCGGATACGGCTTCGTCCCTTCGACCCGACGAGGATCGTCGACGGCGTTGCGTCTGTCTCGACGGCGAGGATCTCCTCGGCGGGGTCGCCGCGCCGGACCTCGATCCGTGTTTCGATGTCCCAGGTTTCCAGCGTACTCGCGTACTCGGTCAGCTGCTCCCGTGGGCTGGCATCGGTGTCGACGCCCTCGTCTTTCGGCGACCGCACGTGAACGAGCGTGGCTTCCTCGGTCGCGTGACGAAGGTACGAGAAGGCGTCGAACGCCCGGTCGGCGTGCTCGGAGAGATCCGTCGCGAAGAGCATCCGCTGGAAGAAGTGTTCGCGGAGAACCTCGGGGTCGTCGGTCCCCCGCTCGATACGGTTGACCAGTAACGGAACGACGGTCGTCCGCGCGAGGTTGCGGGCGGTTGAGCCGATGATACGATTTTCGAGCGGGCTTTGGCCCCGGGAGCCGACGACCGCGAGGTCCGCGTGGACGGTTTCAGCGATACCGTTGATACGTCGATAGGGGACCCCACGGACGACGTGGGCCTCGACGCCGAACCCGGCGGACTCGATTACCGTCCGATACTGGTCGAGCGCCCGTTGGCGTCGCTCCTCCAAACTTACGCCGGGCATTCCGGCGTGGACGTTTGCCGGAACGACTGTCACGAGATGGATCGTCTCGACGCCGATGCGGCCCAGGCACTCGAGACAGGTTTCGTTCTCTATTGCGGCCTCGCTCGCAGCCGACAGGTCGGTCGCACACAGGGCCCTCATATCGGGTATTGGTCGTGTGCCGCCAACATGGTTTTGCTCACCAAGTGAGCGCTGTCCGTGGTGGTAGTCTGAATTACACCGGCCGATCTGTGGAGCTGGCTCGATGGATATGTTCCCTCTAAGTTATCGGAACTCCCCTCGTGGTTACCCGAATATAGTATTGTATCATAACCCCAAAACCGTTTTGTACCCCAATCGGCTACGTAGAATTGCGCAAAAAAGTATGAAGTGGACAAGTCCAAGCGTCATAGAAGAGGTAGCGAACGATGATCGGCGTTGAATCGCTGGGCGGATGGGGACAAGCAGCGACCGTTATCGGACTCGTGCTGCTGGAGGCAGTCGTGCTCTACGTCGGGTATGGGGCACTCGAGAAGCTCGTCGGCTCGAAGCTCATCGCCGCAATTCGAGGTGACCAGTGATGGAGATCTTCGGTATCGCTGCATCACTACTCGTGATGTTCACCGGGTTCGGCCTGCTCATCGGCCTCCTGTTCGGGTTCTTCGGTATGGGCGGGTCGTTCCTCGTCACGCCAGCGCTGCTCGTGATGGGATACAAAACCGACGTCGCCGTCGCGTCCGGGCTCGCCTTCGTGTTCGGAACGTCGGTCATCGCGACGCTGAAACACCGAGACCTCGGTCAGGTCGACTACAAGCTCGGGGTACTGATGATCGCCGGCACCACGGCAGGCATCGAAGTCGGTAAGCAGGGCCTCCATCTACTGCAGGACCTCGGCCTGGCAGATACCGTGGTCAGTATTGCCTACGTCGGTCTACTCGGTGGCATCGGCCTGTTCGTTACGCGCCAGGCCCTCAAAGACGATGGCGGCGGCGGCATCAGCCACGATGCCGACGTTGACAGTGAACTAGACGCGGAGGATATCCCCGACATCGCCAAAAAGATCCAGTCGTACGAAGTCCCACCGATGATAACGCTTCGCGGCGGTGTGACGGTCTCGCTGTGGATGATCCTCGCCGTCGCGTTCGCCACGGGGCTGTTATCCGGCTTCCTGGGTGTGGGCGGCGGCTTCATTCGGATGCCCGCCCTGTTCTACCTCGTGGGTGTCCCCGTGCCCGTCGCGGTCGGGACCGACCTGTTCGAAATCGTGTTCTCCGGCGGGATCGGGAGCTTCCTCTACGCACTCGATGGGGCAGTCGATCTCGCGATCGTCGCACCGTTGCTTGCAGGAAGCGCCCTCGGGGCGCGGATCGGCGCTGCGGCGACGAGTATCGTCGACGAGGATGAAATCAAGGTGTACTTCGGCGTGATGCTCCTGCTGGGAGCGATTGCCGTTGCCGTGCGCAAAATCGGCGGTGTCTTCGAGATTCCTATTCTTGACACGGTCGCACTCGTCATCATCCTCGGTGCAGCACTCCTCGTCAGTAGTGCGGTCGTCTACAGTTCTATCCAGGAGCTTCGGACGACCTCCGCCGACACTGATTCCATGCTGTCTTGATACAGCGAGGAAATCCCGCCCTTCCATACATATCCGCAAGCGCATCTCGAACGCGAGCAAATTCCAGCAGTGGGCGTTCCGCCGAATCCAAGAGTACACCGAATACAAAGCCGCCGAGTACGGCATCGCTGTCGAGACGATCACACCACACTACACCAGTCAACGGTGTAGTCACGTTGACTGTAGCTTCACCCACGAAGGCAACCGCGACGGCGACGAGTTCTGTTGACTCAAATGCGACCGCGAGTACCACGCCGACTACAACGCCGCGAAGAACATCGCTCGGAAACTACTCCAGAACTGGCCCAAGTCTGGTCTGGAGGGGCAACCAGTCACCTTGCCCTGAAGTCGGGGACATTGAACACGAACGGCGTTTTCACGCCTACCACTGTTTAGTGGCCAGAACGGGAGTCCACCGACAAGCTCCGCCCTGAAGGTGGGAGAAGGTGACTACCGCTGACTGACGAGCACTCCCGCTGTTTCCGTCGTAGTACACAACTCTTCGTCCGGCCGAGGTTTCTGTCTCCTCCATGTCGACCACGGGGTCGTACAGGATTGTGAATTCCATACACAAGTCTTTTAACGGCTCAGCACGTACTGACACGCGATAACAATGCCAGATTCGATGTCTGAACAACTCCGTCGGGACATGGAGTGTGAGGGGCTGCTGGAGTGTTTCCACGGCCTCAAGCAGCTCGACAAGGAGTGCTTCCGGGCGCTCGTCGAGGCCGAAGAGCCGCTGACCGTCGACGAGATCGCCGACGCGGTCGACCGCGAACGCTCGACCGCCTACCGTGCCGTCCAGCGGCTGCTCCAGACGGGGTTCATCGAGAAGGACCAGATCAACTACGACCA
>JBLGCM010000202.1:0-4234 GCA_047617345.1 Natronomonas sp.
CTCCATCCGGTCGTGTGCCTGCTCGACCTCTTCAAGGTGTTCGTTTCCTGTTTCGTCCATCGCCTGTTCGAGTCGGAGCGAGGCGACATTGAGCGGATTGCGGAGGTCGTGTGAGACGATCGAGGCGAACTGCTCCAGTTGTTCGTTTTTCGCCTGAAGTTGTTCGGTCGCCTGCCGGCGCTGTAGCCCGTGGCTCGCCCACCTGCTCATCAGATCGACGAGTGTCTGTTCCCACTCCGAGAACTCCCCGTCCCGCGGTTCGGTATCGTAGAAACAGAACGTGCCCCGAACCTCGTCCTCGACGTAGACCGGGGCGCCGATATACGAGCAGATACCCATCTCGGTGTAGCCGGCCCGGTCGGTTTCCCCGGGTGCGTCGCGTTCGATATCCCCGAGCACGACCGTCTGTCTGGTTTCGGCCACCCGCTCGCAGTTCGTCGCTTCGACCGGCACCTGATCGCCCGGAGCGACCAGTTCGTCCGCGCCGGCGACGATATCGAACAGATACTCCTCGCCGTTGATCTGTGAGAGGGTCCCGTATCGCGTCCCGAGTTCGCTCCGCCCGAGTTCGAGCAGCGATTTGACCCGTTCTTCGAAGCTCTGTTCGGGATCCGAAATGATCTCGTACATCTCCCGGAGAATCTGTTCCCGTCTGCGCCGTTCTGTGATATCCTTGATCGCCCCCCGCAGAGTCACGACGTCGCCGTCCTCGACTGTCGGACTCCCGCGGACCTGCAACCAGCGGATCTGCCCCTCCGACCGCTCGAACCGCACTTCCACGTCGAAGGCCTCGCCGTCTTCGAGTGCGCGGTCGACGGCCTCTCTGACCAGTTCTCTGTCTGCCTCGTGATAGATCTCTATCGCTTCCGAAAGCGACGGCTCCTCCGCGGCCTCGATCCCCATGATCTCGAACAGATGTTCGGTCCAGAACAGTTCCATCGTCTCTGTATTGATCTCCCACCCGCCGACATCGGCGATCCGCTCGGTCTGTTTCAACAGATCCCGCGTCCGCTCCAGTTCGGCCTCGCGTTCGTTTCGCTCGGTGACATCTCTGACGGTACACACCAGTCCGCCCTGATCGGTCCGGGCGAGGACGTGATCTTCTGTGAACGTCTCCCCGTCGGCCCGGAGACCGGTCGTCGTTCCTTCCCAGTACCCCTTTTCGGCGACCGTCGAGAGGACGCCCTCGTAGATCCGGGAGACGTTCTCGTCGGGATACACGAGCTCCCAGTGTTCGCCGATCATCTCCTCGGGGTCGTAGCCGTACAGATCGGCGTAGGCTTCGTTGACGTACACGAACTGTCCGTTCTCGTCGAGGATGCTGATCCCTTCCCGCGCGCTTTCGATGGCGTTCAGCTGTCGGTGCTGTCTCTGTTCTTCCCGACGGCTTCTGATCGCCGTCATTACCCGACTTGCCACTGCGGTGGCCCGTTCGGATCCCTTCTGAATGTAGTCGGTGACGCCCGCCGAAATCGCTTCGCTGGCAACAGTCTCCGACCCAGTGTCGGTATAAAGAATAAACGGGAGGTCTCCCTCGGACTCACGGACCGATCTGAGAAATTCGAGTCCCGAGCCATCGGGGATGGTATACGCCGCAACGATGCAGTCAATCGGTTCCGAAGTCAGCACCTCCCAGCCGCCGGCTACGGTCGTTTCTGTTCGGACCCTGGTCTGCTCGTCTTTCTCGGCGAGAGCCTCCGAGACGGACTCGGTTGCCGCTGGGTCGTCGTCGACGTACAATACACCGATGTCGTTGGCTGATTTGTTCATCAGTCGGAGACTCCGTTGCTTCTTTGATGGGCCGGCGTGGGTTTAAAGGATAGTTTTCCTTTCTGTCGACAGAGAGCTGCTTTCCCCGGCGACGATTCCTACTGCCGTCCCGCCACGATTCTCGACGAAAACGGTTCGCGTACCAGAGCCACACCGACAAACACGCCATTTTTTACCGTCCGTCACTAATTGCCGGACGATGGTAGGACACAACGGACTCAAACTGCGGATGATGATCGCAGGAAGCATTCTGTTTGGCTTCTATGCGGCTGTCGCCGCAGTCGTCATGGCGATGTTCGGAACAGGAACATCTGTCCTCGCCCTCCTGCTGCTGGGAAGCGTCGCGTTCGTCGGTTTCCAGTACAAGTTCGGCAAGTGGATGGCGTTGCGCAGTGTCGGTGCGGAAGACATGCCCGAACAGAGCCAGGGGAGATACGACTACGCTCGCATCCACCAGTCGACGGAGCAGCTCTGTCGGGAGATGGATATCGAGAAACCGCGACTGATGGTCGCCGAGATGGGCGTTCCCAACGCCTTCGCAGTCGGGCGAAAAGGCGCGGGCAACGTCGTCATCTCCAAGGAGATCATTCAGTTGCTCGACCACGACGAACTGGAAGGCGTCATCGCTCACGAACTCGCACACGTCAAAAACCGCGACGTCGTGATCATGGTGCTCGGCCAGTCGATCGCCTCGATGGTCGGAATCATCGCCCAGTGGGCGGTCATCATCGGCGGCGAGCGCAACATCGGGACGTACATCTTCGCGATGTTCGTCGGCACCATCGCGCAGATGATCGTGATGATCTTCGTGATGGCTATCTCCCGCTACCGGGAGTACGTCGCCGACGAAGACGCCGCGACGTACACTCGTAACCCCGACGCGATGGCCCGCGCCTTAGAGAAGATCAGTTCCGGCGCACAGGGCAAGGAAATGCGCGGCGAGGAGACAGTTAACGCCCTGTGTATCTTCGGTTCCAGCGGGAGTTTCCTCCAGAAAATCTTCTCGACGCACCCGCCAACGGAAAAACGGATCGAACGGCTCCGCTCGCAGACCGTCGGCTACTGACGCCCCCGGTCCCCGCCGGGTCCGTTGACCGGCGTTTTTTGTGCTGGCTCTCGGAGTAGTCGTCTATGGAGATCTGTGTCTTCGGTGCCGGCAGTCTCGGCACGCTGATCGGCGGCGTACTCGCCCGCGAGCACAGCGTGACACTCGTCGGGCGCGAACCACACGTCTCCGCAATCGAACGAGACGGCCTCCGAATCAGCGGCGCGATCGAGGAAACGACGTATCCAGCGGCGGCCACGGTACCGCCAGCGGCGGTCGATCTCGCCGTTGTGACGGTCAAAAGCTTCGACACCGCTGGGGCCGCAACAGCCCTCGCGGCGTGTTCACTCGATGGGGCGCTCTCGCTGCAAAACGGAATGGGAAACGAAGGGATTCTCGCCGAGACGCTCGACTGCCCGGTGCTCGCGGGCACCTGTACATACGGCGCGCGCCGAGGTGCGCCCGGAACCGTCGAGTGTACCGGGATCGGCGAGATCGTGATCGGCGCTCGCGACGGCGGTCAATCGTCCCTCGCAGATCGAGTGACAGCGGCATTCTCCGACGCCGGTCTCGTCGCCGACTCGTCAGCGGAGATGCCCCGCAGACTCTGGGCGAAACTGGCGGTCAACGCCGGTATCAACGCGACGACCGCGCTGGCTCGGATTCCCAACGGCTCGCTGCTCGACGGCCCCGGCGAATCGGTCGCGGAGGGTGCCGCGCGCGAGACTGCTCGTGTCGCCCGACAGGCGGGGATCGATCTCTCCGACGAACAGGCGATTCGGCGAACGCGAGCGGTCGCCGATGCGACTGCCGAAAACACCTCCTCGATGCAGCAGGACGTCCTCGCAGGGAAGCGGACAGAAGTCGACGCGATCAACGGCTACGTCGTCGAGACCGCCGACGGTGACGCATCCGTTCCAATCAACGAGACGCTCGCCGGGCTCGTTCGGGCGTGGGAGCGAGAGCGCGGACTCCGCGACGCTGATTCCTGAGACGCGTCGCTGTCGGATTGGAAAACAGAAACCAAATGTCGAATTAGAAGGGAGCTTCGGGACCTTCGTCGCTGTCGGAGTCGCCCGTGCCACCGCCGGGGAACGATGGCTCCATGCCGCCCGCGCCGCCGGCCATCCCCTCGTTGCCGCCCATGCCGGTATCGGCGTGGACCTCCTCGATTTCGGGGATTTCTTTGGTCATTCGGGTCTTGATCGCCTGAATCGTCATCGGGGAGATGCCACAGCCCGAACAGGCGCCGCCCAGCTGGATCGACACCGTTCCCTCCTCGCGGTCGAGATCCTGAATCGCCGCGCTGCCGCCGTGCATCTGGATCTGCGGGAAGTTCCGGCGCAGGAAGTTCGTGATCCGCTCGCGGAGCTCGTCGTCGGGGTCCTGATTTTCAGTCTCAGTGCTCATTGTACTCCC
>JBLGCM010000203.1:0-4230 GCA_047617345.1 Natronomonas sp.
GGGAGAGCCCCGAAGAGTTCCTCGACCTCCTCGGTGAGTGCAGCCAAGCGGAGGACGTTCTCTGCGCCGTCGTGCAGCGCAACGCCGTTGAGTGGCATATCCAGCAGGCCAGCGACGGCATCGACCATCACCTCCACGACCTGTTGGTCCGTGTCGGCACGATGGATTTCTTCCGCCGTTTCATGAAGTGCCGTGACCGTCTGCTCGTGACGCTCCCGGTCGGTGATATCACGATACACCCAAACGTGTCCTCCGCCATCTGGAAGATCGAGTGGTCGGTAACTCCGCTCGAACGTCCGGCCATCCCGAAGGACCAATTCGTCTCCGTCCGCCGGGGAGTGGTCCGAGATGCGTTTCTCGACGCCCGTGACGAAGTCGTCGGGATCGACGAACATCTCGCTCATGTCGCGGGCCATCTGTTCGCAGTCTTCGCCGACAATATCATCTGGTAACTCCGAAACCTCGAAGAGCTCGAACAGCCGTTTGTTGGCCGCCAGTACGTTGCGATGCTCGTCTTCAGCGAGAATCCCGACCGGCAGCGTCTCGAACAGCGTCGAGAGCAGGGTGTTGGTCTGTTCGAGCGCGCGCTCGTGTTCTTTCTGTTCCGTGATGTCGCGGTCGGAGATGAGGAGTGAGACAACGTTGCCATCCTCATCCGTAACCGGTCTGAACACGCCTTCGACGGTGTAGGGAGTCCCGCTCGAGTGGATGAGTTCAACCTCGAAGTCGACGTACTCACCGCTCGCAGCACGGTCGATCCACTCCTCGACCTCTTCTTGGACCGCTTCAGAGTGGTCGAACCAGGGGGTTTCCGGGAACGGACGGTCCACTATTTCGTCGGGTGTGGCATCCACGTAGTTCATCGCCGTCTCGTTGATATCGAGGACTGTACCGTCCGTATCGAGCAGCCCGACCAGGATGTTGGGGTCGTTGAAGACCGCTTGATATCGCCGTTCTTTCCGCTGGAGTTCGGCGGCACGCTCTTTCTCTTCGGTAATGTCCTGCTGGAAGCCGACGTAGTTCGTCACTTCACCGTTTGTTCGGACGGGGGCGATCGAGACTCGATTCCAAAATTCGGTCCCATCCTCCCGGTAGTTCCGGAGTTCGACAGACACCGGTTCGGCGGCGTCGATGGCCTCCCGCAATCGCGCGACGGGCCCCGGATCCGTGTTTTTACCTTGCAGGAATCGACAGTTCTGGCCGAGGATCTCCTCTGCGGAGTAGCCCGTCAATCGTTCGAACCGCTCGTTGACGTAGATCAGGGGATTATCGTCGCGGGCGGGGTCCGTGATGGTAATTCCTGCTGGTGCCGCGTCCATCGCGCGGTCTTTGAGTTCGAGTTCCTGTCGTTGCCGGCGCCGTTCGCGATTCTGGAGTGCTCGATAGATAATATCGGCAATATCGCTGGCGAAGTCGAGTTCGTCGTCAGTCCACTCCCGCGTCCCGTCAACGTGTTCATGACACACCACGCCGACGACATCGCCCCCCGACCAGAGTGTTGCGTCTAAGAGCGCACCGATATCCTGTGTTTCGAGATAGTCTGCTAGTTCTGCAGTACGCGGATCTTCCTGCGCATCGCTCACCCCAATCGCCCGGTGCGTTTTGAGCGCCTCGAAATACGCCGGATAGTCATCGAGATCCAATTCCATATGGCGATCATGTGTGTCAGCGGGCCGTTCGTAGTGGTCGACACAGGAAAGTGTTCCCTCTTGGTCGTCCTCCTCGATTAACCAAACATTCACGCGGGGAACGTCCAGTACGTCAGCCGCGGTTTCGGTAATTCGCTGGACGGCGGTCTCGAAATCGCCTGTAGCGACAGCGTCCTCGGTAGCTAAGTCGATGAGTGTGTTTTGCTGGCGCTCGCGGCGCTGTTGGCGACGGTACTCATCTGTTATGTCCTGGAATTTAGAGAAGATCGTGATGAGTTCTCCGTCGTCATTGGTCACGACACGATGGTGCCACTCACAGACGATCCGCTCACCATCCTGGGTGACGACCTCGGTGGTGGTATCGTGTAACCCAGCGTCCGCCGTTAATGGGTCGGCAACCACATCTGAGAACTGCTCGTGGAACGGTTCTGCCACGACGGACTTCCACGACTCGCCGACAAGATCGTCCTCTGAGTACCCGAGTATCTCGGTCGCAGTTTCGTTGAGGCGGAGGCACTCGAAGTCATCTGTCCACTCGATAGCGCCCAGCGGTGACTGTTCGAAGAAGATCGATAGCCGCTGGCGAGTCGCGGCGGCCTCGCGCTTCGCCCGATACTGTTCGACGGCGTTTGAGACACGGTTGGCCAGTACCGTGTACTGACTGGTGTCACGTCCTTTCTGGAGATAGTCGGTGACGCCGGCGGAGATCGCTTCGCTGGCGACTTCCTCGCTGCCCCTGCCGGTGAACAGCATAAACGGTAACCCGGGATATTCCTCGCGAACGGCTTCGAGGAACTCGATGCCGTTTTTGCCGGGCATCTCGTAATCGGAAACGACACAGTCAAATGTATCCTCAGCGAGGCGGCTCAGCCCGTCGCTGGCGCTTGTTGCAGTGTCGACGACGATCCGGTCATCCTCACGTTGGAGGAGCGTTGCAGTCAGATCCGTCAAATCAGGCTCGTCATCGACGTGAAGGACCCGGATCGTCTCACGCCTGGACTCCCCGTGTGATGAGCGGCTGGTCATTCAGTGTCCACCATTGTCTGTAATTGCTAACAGACCGCCTCCGATTGTAACGGTAACGGCGCCGTCTACCTTGGATGTAGTGTCGGTTCGGATTTGAACCCGGTGATAAGACTCGCTACGCCGTCTTGCGTGATTCTAATGCCACCCTTGCGCTTCTTTTTCACCACTCCGTTCCGCAGAATGATGCTCGGTCAGGGATTTGAACTCGCCGAGACGTGCTCGCTTCACTGCGCGCGACTCGTCTGCTCGAATCCCATTCCTGCGCGTGACTGTTTCTCGCTTCCATCGGTCGCTCGAAAAAGCCATGCTCGGTCAGGGATTTGAACCCTGGTCTTCGGCTCGAAAGGCCAAAATGATTGGCCGGACTACACCAACCGAGCGTACACTGCAACGTCCGAGGCAGTGGATAATAAACCCTGTCTTTCTGGTCGGAAACGACAGCCGTTGGCACGGCTGAAATGATGATTTGAGCAGCCGGATTGTATATTGCAGACGCTTTCGTGGAATACACTGTATGAGGCGAAACAGCACGATCCTGGTCGTGGTCCTTGCAGTAGTCGTATCGGCTGCCGGAGTGGGGGCGCTAACCGCTTTCGATGGCGGAGACACAGCGGTCGCGGCCCAGAACGTGAGCGACTCGGCGAACGCGACCGATGAACCGGACCGTCGGATCCACGTCTCTGCGACCGGCGAAGCCCAGGCGCAACCGAATCAGGCTGTCGTCCGTGTCGCTGTCACGGCAGAAGCAGACTCCGTGGGTACAATTCGAGACCGACTCGCGAACGGGAGCGATGAACTCACGAGCGCTCTGGATGAACTCGGCGCGGAGTACGAGACGACGCGGTACGATATCAGCGAGCACACCCACCGGCGGGAGCAACAATCACCCTTCGATTACGAGGGCACACACACCTACGAGATCACGGTCGACGATCCGGACCTTGCCGGCGAAGTCGTCGATACGGCCGCCGGAGCGGGAGCCGAAATCGAGACCGTGGTGCTGACCCTCTCCGAGCAGCGCCGCGAACAGCTCCGCGATACAGCTATCGAAAACGCGATCCGGGACGCGAGCAACCAGTCCGCGGTCATCGCAGACACGAGCGGTCTCGACGTGGTTGCTCCAGTCTCGGTCGACGCCTCCCAGCGCGGATTCGCGCCGGTCCCGTTCGAGTCGGCACAGACCGAGGGTGATAGCGGCGGTGGACCACCGACGGAGATCGAATCCGGGACGGTCTCGGTCACCTACGAGGTGGACGTGACCTACGAGGCTGTGCGGGACTGAGTAGCGGAGAATCCGGAACTGAAAATCGGGACGCGGCCCTTATTTGCCCTCGAACTGCGGCTCTTCGTCGCTCTGAATCTTCGTGACACCTTCCATCACGTCGTCGGTGGCGATGAGGTGACCGAAGGCGAAAGCCTCCGTTTCGAGGCCCGCGTCGGTGTCGTCGCGGCCGGCGTGCATCGCCTTTTTCGTGTACTCCATGGCCAGCGGCGGGCCGGCGGCCAGGTCGGCCGCTAGCTCGACGGCATCTTCCTCGAAATTATCCTTGTCAGT
>JBLGCM010000204.1:0-4229 GCA_047617345.1 Natronomonas sp.
TCGAGGGTGTGACGCTTGTCCAACTCGTCGTCACGGGCGAGCGGAGCCAGCGAATCCGTATCGAGAGCAACCTGACCCCGGTGTGGCCGCCGCGGCGACAGGGCCGACCCGCCGCGGGCTGGAACGACTCGACCTTCGAGGGACATCTCGAAGACGACAACCGGCTTGCTGTCGGGTACGCATCCCCGGCGGAGCCAGTCGAACCGCCGGCGGAGCTGATGTCAGTGCCGCCAAACGAGGACGACGAAATCGACCCACGAGATGTGATTCGAGCGCTTGGGGACGGGACGCCACCCCGAGATGCCGTCCCGTCCGGCCAGTCCGAGAGCTCTGCGGGTCCGACCGATGTTCAGACTGGGAGCGCCGAGTTCGCCAAAGCGAGCCCAGAACCATCCCAATCAGATTACGTGACCAACAGAGAAACGAGGCCATCGGTTGTGCCGAGTGCTGTTAGCGCCGAGTCGACCGCAACGCTCCCGCCAGCAATCGAGGCGTATTTCGACGCCCTCGACCGACGGATCGCGACAGCGGAGCAGTTAGCCGATTCCACACGCGTCGATCAGGCACAGGAAGCCGTGACCGCCACGGGCGGAATCGAGGCCGTTGCGGGACTTCGGCGACGACTCCGTGCCGACCGCCTTCGACTCGACCGACTCGAACAACGCTATCAGTCGCTGGCCAACAGACTCGATACGCTCGAAATCCCGGTCGAGCAGCTCGGGCGGCTGACATGATCCTCGCAGTGACGGCCGGCAAGGGCGGGGTCGGCAAGTCGACGGTCGCGTACAACCTCGCGGCCGAACTCGATGCCGTGGCCATCGACGCCGATCTCGGGATGGCCGACCTTCCGACAGCGCGGGGTCCGGATCTGCACGACGTGCTGGCTGGCCGCGCTGGACCGCTTGAAGCGGTACAGGATTTCGGTCCTGTCTCGATGATTCCCTGTGGCCGTTCACTCGCGGGAGCGCGGGCGGCAGAACCGGGAGCGTTAGTCGAGACAGTCGAGGCGGTCGCCAGACGGCACGGCGGTGTCGTGATCGACACGCCAGCAGGTATGCGAAGCGACGCGGGACTACCGATTTTGGCGGCCGAGGCCTGTCTGCTGGTTACGCGACCGACCCGGCCGGCGATTGCGGATGCGGTCCGGGCCCGTGAACTCGCTCGGACGCTCGAAACGCCGCTGGTTCGGGTCGCGCTCAACAGGGTCGATCCGGGGCGGGTCGACAGACAGACCGACCGACAGCAGCGGCTTGCGAACGCACTCGGCGCGCCGGTTCACAAGATTCCCGACTCCGAGGCCGTCGCCCGGGCACAGCGGACGGGCCAGCCAGTGCGTGTAGTCGACGCGTCAGCACCGGCAACCGACCAGTTTGTGGCGTTGGCAGGCGTGATCCGGCGAGCGCTCGGTTAACCGGTATCTTAGCCGGCATATACGGTCTGTCGAGCGCTCGCGAAACAGCGGACGTATCCGTCAGTTGTCCAGGCCGAGATCCGTGCTCATCGAGTTACCCGGTCGCGGCGTGCCCTTGACCGTGATCGTTTCGCCGTTGATGAAAGCAGCGCCGTCGCTGGCGACGAACTGGATGACATCGGCGACATCTTCGGTGTGGCCGATCCGGCGCTGGACCTCGTCGCGGGGGGGCATGTCGCTCTCGTCAATACCCAGCGTCTCGGCGACGCCGGGGGTCTGGATCAGTCCCGGCGCGACGCAGTTGACCGAGATGCCGTACTTGTCCCACTCCGTCGAGAGCGTCTCGGTGAAGCGGATGATAGCCGCCTTGGAGGCGGAGTAGTGGCTCTCGTTGGGGGCGGCGTGCTGGCCGTTGACGCTAGCGATGTTGATGATGTCGCCGCCGTCCTCTTCGCGCATGTACGCGCCGACGGCCTGCGTACAGTGTCGCGTGCCGTGGACGTTCAGGTCGACGATAGATTTCCAGCCGTTCTCGCTGATGTCCTTAAACGGGGCAACGAACTCGCCGCCGGCGTTGTTGACCAGCAGGTCGACGCCGCCGAATTCCTCGACGGTGGCGTCGACGTACTCCTGGACTGCGTCGGCGTCGCGCACGTCACACTCCATGGCGAAGGCGGTACCGCCGTCGTCCTCGATGCCCTCTGCGACGGGGTCGACGCGCTCCTGTGCGCGCGAACAGATCGAGACGTTCGCGCCCGCCTCGGCGAGTGTTTCCGCGACTGTCTTCCCGATACCCTGACTAGCACCCGTGACGATAGCGTTGCGGCCGTCGAGACTGAATTTCGACATACCGGGTTCGTTTCGTCCCTGCTACGTATGTTTATCGGCATCGGCGACGATGGTCACGGCGCGAGAACGTCGTACAGCCTGCCGGCGTTTTTCGAGAAGACCTTTCGCATCGCATCCTCGGGAACATCTAGCGTCAGAATCTCCATGACGGCGACGTTGGGGTGCACTTCGGGTGCGCCGCTGCCGAAGACGACCTGTGAGGGGTGTTCCATCAGCGCACGTTCGAGCGGGTCCCGCAGGCGAACGAAACTCGTGTCAAGAAAGCAGTTCTCGTGGCGGTCGAGCAGGCCGATAGCGTCGTCCATCATCGCCTCGTTGTCGGGATATCCACCGCAATGGGCGACGATCAGCGGGAAGTCGTACTGCAACAGCGAGTCCTCGATCACCGAGGGGGGACAGCCCTCGCCGCCGTAGGTGATCACCGGTAGTCCGGCCGCCGCCAATTCGTCGAGGATCTCTTCGTCGGGCATGCCGTCTTCGGCGGGGTCGACGACGAAGCCGTAGAATCGGTCCTCGTAGGCGTACTGTTCGATGTCTGCCGGGGACGTGTGTTCCTCCGAGCGCGAACTGGCGAGGTTGCGCAGCCGAGAGGTGGGGCTCCCGCCGGGTTCGCGCGCGCCGTTGATCCGCGCGATCGGTCGGAACGGGCGGTTGACCGCCAGCCGGGCGGCGGCGTTGTTCGCCTTGACGTAGGATCCCTCACGGATCCCCGGAAAGACGAGCGATTGGACGATGCCCGCCTGTTCCATCTCTCGTTCGATCTGTTCGGCGTCGCCCATCCCGCGCGGCCGCCGCGTCTCGTCCGGTTCCAGCAGTACGTGCGTGTCCACGACCCGAAATCCGTGCTCCAGCTCCAGCATCTATCCCGGCCAAGGAGTCGGGGGTACTTAACTTTCGGAGGGGGCGTTCAAACGCTGATAGCGGGACACCGGCGGTCACTCCTGCACGTGGTCGTCGAGGCGCTGCGAGAGGAGATAGCCGGCACCACCCAGTCCCGTCACCGCCGAGAGAACGCCGAATCCGGGACCGCTGTCGTCCGAACTGTCCGAACCGTCCGACCCATCAGAGCCGCCGTCGCTCCCGTCGTCAGAGTCATCCGATTCATCGTCCGTATCGTCGGATTCGTCCGTATCGTCGGATTCGTCCGTATCGTCGGAATCATCCGTCTCATCGGAATCATCCGTCTCATCGGAATCATCGTCGGATGGGACCTGTTCCAGATACGTTCCTTCGACGGTGACGAACCGGCCGTCCGAGGAGGTCGAACTCTCGGCGGCCTCGGAAGTAATCGCCGACAGCGCATTTTCGTCGACAGCGCTCGTGCTCGCGTGGCTGAACACCGACGTTACCGTGACCGAGCCCTCGCTGAAATCGTACGTGGCCGACTGGGAGTAGCCCTGAACCTGGGCGGTCTCCAGGACAGAGTAATCGACGAAAAAGGCGTTTTGCTGATTGACTTCTAGCGGTGGGTTCGCGGTGAAACTGGTCGTGGTAAACGGACCGGTACCGCCCGTCGAGAGCAGGCGAGCGAGGTCGTCATACTGTTCGTACAGGCGCGTGTTTTCGCCCCGAGCAGTCGCGGCGACGGTCGCGACGAGGTCGACGCTCGGGCCGCTGATAATGTAGTCCCCGGTCCAGGTGAGCGCGACCCGAGCGTCCTGCTGTGTCCCCCCCGCCCTCGGGTCGTCGCCGACGTAGATGCCCGCCGTGTCCGATTGGCTCAGGCCGCTCTCCGCGACGGCCGCGGAGAGTTCGTCCGTGTCGTAGGAGCCGGTCGCGATCGAGACGGTCCCGTTGGCGGTGTTTGCATTTTCCGAATTCACGCCGACCGAGGAGACGCGGTCCGTCCGAAATTCCGGTAACGAGTCGGGATCAACATTCTCCTGGGTCGCGATTGCTGCCGCGGGGATCGCACTCCCGAGTCCGAGTTGCTGATAGAGCGAGAGGGGGTTGATGGCCCCGATCAGCG
>JBLGCM010000205.1:0-4217 GCA_047617345.1 Natronomonas sp.
ATACTCCTCACCCGTCGCGAGTTCCCTCTCGCGGGTCGCCGAGTCCGAGCAGGTGCCGTTCGTCATCGACATCGGGGTTGCGGCCTCCATCCTTCAGGAACGAGACCTGAATTACGTTTACCGGGTACAGCCCAACTCCTGGGCGTCACCCGCCGACCATATCGCGGGTCTCAAGGCCGTCACAGATAATGCGGGCATCGACATCCGGACGCTGGGGCTGTACCATGTCGAGACCAACTATGGACAGGCAATCCGTGATGGCCTCCGCCGGGCAGTGGGCGATACGGATCTTGAGATCATTGAGGAGACGAGCATCGGCTTCGGTTCGACCGCAGACAAGCAGGTCACGAGCCTCCGCCAGGCAGACCCCGATGTCGTCGTGCCGACGGCCTTCACCAACCAGATGGTGGAACTGGTCAGTGCGATGCAGGACCAAAACTACTGGCCGAAGATTCTGGCGGCCTGTGCGAGCGGTGGTACGAACCCCGAGACCTACAAAAAGATGGGAACAGTGATGAACGGCGAAACCACCTCGGGTTACATCATGGATCCTTCCAACGATCAGGTCGATCAGATCAACGAGCGGTACATGAGTACCTACGAGACCGCTTCGTTGACCGGCAACGCTGCCATTGCCTTTACGACTGCCGAGGTGCTCATCCACGCCTTTGAACAAGCGGCCAGCACGGACCCGGAGACGGTGAACCAGACCATCCAGAACATCGAATACGCGGACCACATTATGGCGATGCCGCCGATCAGTTTCACCGAAAACGGAGAGAACGCTAACCCACTGTCGGTGACCAGCCAGGTCCAGTCGATGTCGAACAAGATTGTCTACCCCGACCGCCACGCGGAGTCCGAAATCATGACCGACAAGATTGGCGACAACTGAGCATGAGCATACTCGCGCATGTGTCGTCACCACGAGACACAGCGACGCCCGCGACGTGGACGAGGTGAGGTCCGTGTTTCTCCTGTTCATCGAGCCGACAATCCTCGCCCAGCTACTGGTCCTCGGAATCCTGCTTGGTGGCATCTACGCGTTCGTCGCGCTCGGGCTCGCGATCATTTTCGGCGTGATGGAGGTCATCAACGTCGCTCACGGCGGCTTCGTCGTCGCCGGGATGTATACCGTCTGGTTCGTTTCAAACTCGCTGAATCTGTCGCCGTATTTGGGCATCCCACTGGCGGCGGTCGTTCTGTTCGTCGTCGGGGTGGCCATCCAGCGAGCGACGATCGCGCCGGTCATGGAGGAATCGGAATCGAGCAAGTTCCTCGTCACTGTCGCTTTCCTGGTGATCATCGTCGCCTTCATCGAGATGCAGTTCTCAGCGACCCCACGCCAACTTGACCTTGACCTTGGATCGACCGCCGCTGGCGGCGTCTACATCCTTGAGGGACAGCTGTTTGCGCTGGCTGTCGCGATAGCGACCTTCGCGGCCGTTTGGGTGTTTCTCCATCGGACTCACACCGGTCGGGCGATCCGCGGGACTGCCGATAACCGGCTCAGCGCAGCCTACGCGGGTATCGACGTCCACCGGATTGACTATCTCACTTTCGGTCTCGGGGCTGCTCTCGCCGGCCTGGCCGGCGCCCTCGTCACCTTTATTCAGCCCTTCGATCCATATCTCGGCAACGAGTACCTGACGATTGCGTTTGTCGTCGTTGTCCTCGGTGGCCTCGGGTCGATTCCAGGGACGCTGCTCGGCGGTCTGCTCGTGGGGATGCTCCACGTTTTCGGTTCGTTCTACCTCCCCGGGACGTACTACAATGTACTCATTATGCTCGTGTTCATCCTCGTGTTGCTCCTCCGGCCCGCGGGACTGCTTGGGGGTGAGCACCGTGCCTGAGTCGGCCGGTTCCGACCGCCCCAATCTAAGGTCGCTACTCGCGGCCGCAGGCGCTTGGTGGCGTCGCCGGGACACGACGCTGATCGGCCTCGCTATGACGCTGGTGCTATTGCTTGTCCTCCCACAGGCGCTCGGCGTCTCCGTGTTCGGGTATAGCCTCGGCTGGCTGCTGTCGGTCCACCTGCTGGTGGTGACGCTAATATACGCCCTGGCAGCCCAAGGCTGGAACCTTGCGGCGGGGCTGACCGGGCAGTTTTCGTTTGGTCACGCCGCGTTTTTCGGCCTCGGGGCGTACGCACCCCTCGTGCTCGCCCGTGAGTACGCGATTTCCCCGTGGATCGGGATGCTGGTCGGCGGTTTGCTGGCTGGGGGTTACGCCGTCTGTATCGGCGTGCTCAGCTATCGCTATAATGTGGAAGGGAGTTACTTTGCGCTGATAACCCTGGCGTTCTCGGAGCTACTGCTGTACGTGTTCATCAACGTCGAGTGGCTCGGCGGTGCCAGCGGCTTCGTCAAGCCGCTACCGGGAGTCTACGACGCTGAGTTCGGCCTTGCCGCGTTTCAGTTTCGGGAGACCCTCCCGTACTACTACGCTGTCCTCGCGGTACTCGTGGTCACGACGCTCGTGGTCGTCGGTATCAAGCGTTCCCGGGTAGGGCTGTACCTCGCCGCCATCCGCGACGACGAGGACGGCGCCGCCGCGGTTGGCATCCCGACGACGCGGTACAAACTTTTCTCACTCGCCGTTAGCGCGTTCGTGACGGCCCTCGCTGGGTCCTGCTGGGCGATGTATTTCATCTCTATTCGGCCGCGAGTGGTCTTCGACATCTTTGCCAACCTGAATATTCTTCTGCCGGCTGTCGTCGGCGGTCTCGGGACGGGACTGGGCCCCATCCTCGGCTCCTTCGTCCTGACGGTGGTTGGCGAGACGGCCCGCCAGTTTGTCGACCTCCCTGAACTCCAGCGGATAGTCTACGGTCTCCTGTTGCTCGTAGTCGTTCTCCGAGCCCCAGGCGGCGTCGTCTCGTTACCGAAACGGATCGTCGACCGATTTGCGGAGCTTCGGGACCGCTCGCGGTCCGACACCGACGACGTCAGCAACGACAGATTGTGACTGCTGTGAGGGCATCGTACCCTGTTCGCCTTCCGACTCCTCAGTCGATTCCAAGGTAGAGGTCGACCACCTCGTCGGCATCCCGCAAGTCCGCGGGCGGGCCGTCGAACTGAATTTCTCCTTGGGCGAGCACGTAGACATGGTCGGCGATTGAGAGCGCCTCGCGGACGTGCTGTTCGACTAGAATCACCTGGGCCTCCGTCTCAACTAGCGTCCGCACTACTTCGAATACCTCGTCGATTTTCGACGGGGCCAGACCGCTGAACGGTTCGTCGAGCAGGTAGACGTCGGCCCCGGTCATCATCCCCCTTGCGACGCCGAGCATGACCTGCTGGCCGCCCGACAGCGAGTTCGCCGGGGCCGACAGCGAAGATTCGAGCGCTGGGAAAACGTCCAGCACTGTGTCCATCCTGTCCTCGACGATCGACTCGTCGTCAACCGGCGTCGCTCCCAGCAAGAGGTTCTCGCGGACCGACAGCCCCCGAAACACCCGGTCGGTCTGCGGGACTGTCGTGATACCCGTCCGAACGATCTCATGGGGCTCGGCGTTCGTGATCGTCCGATCGCCATATTCGACGGTCCCTGAACGGACTGGCACCACGCCGCCGATGGCCTTCAACAGGGTCGATTTTCCCGACCCGTTCGGACCAAACACACACGTGACGCCGTCGCGGCTTTCGACCGACACACCATCCAGCACGACGTGAGAACCGTAGCCCGCAACCACGTCACGCGCAACCAATCCGTGACCATCGCCGGCGTCCGACGACTCCAGCGCGGCCGCGAGGCTGTCCAAGTCGTGGTCGACCGTCCCACCGGTCGATTCGGCACCCTCACTGTCGGTTTCGGCACTCGTCAGGGGAACTGTTCCGTCCGGTCCGGATCTCCGGGGGGAATCCGCGTTTGCGGCGGCCATCGCCCTGGCCTCACTGGCGGTGTCTCCGTCCCGGGTCGTCCCTGGCGGGTCGCCGCCGTTCGCCACCGCGGTTGAGTTCACCGCGTCGAGGGGTTGCTCGGTCTCGGTGGTCGTGTCCCGTCGCCGGCCGATGTACGCCTCCCGGACGGCCTTGTCCGTGACGACCTCCGAGAACGCCCCGCGAGTCAACACACGGCCCGCGTTGAGCACCGTGATCCGGTCGGCAATGTCCTCGATCACACCCATGTCGTGTTCGATCACTACGAGTGTCGTCCCACGGTCGTTGACCGCCTCGAGAGCTTCGAGCACCCGTTGCTGGATCGCGGGATTGACC
>JBLGCM010000206.1:0-4214 GCA_047617345.1 Natronomonas sp.
CGGTTCCGCATAAGGGCCTTTCGGAACTGGCGGGCTGCCATCCGCCGGTGTGTCCACTTCCCTGTCAGATGATGTCGAGCGCCCGTGCGAACCACAGCCCACCTGCGGGGACGAGCCCGGCGAAGCCGGCCGTGATCCAGCGGTGCCACCGCGAGATTGCGATCGTATCGAGACGCGCCGTGCCAGCCCAAGCGAGGAGCATGGCGACGATGAACGCCCCGAAGACGAGCCCCGCCCCCGCCGCGAATCCGGGATCAGTCCGGCCCTCGCGGCCGGCCGCAAAGATGATTGTGGCCACGAGCGCAAGCAGCCCCGCCATCAGCGGATTCACGATTCCGGACCCGTAGTACGCGCCGACACCGCCGTCCCCGACAACGTAGGGGTACGCGAGCAGACCGAGCACGGCGAGACAGCCGGCGATACCGACGAGTGGGGCCAGTCGCACCTGCTCCATGCCGAACTCTCAGTCCGGCCAACTCTTAAAGGGCGCGTACTCCCGTCGCTGGCTCCTGCCAGGGCTCACCCGTCGCCGGCGTCGAAACACCCACGTATCGGGGTCGAGTACAGGTGGGCATGGGACTTGGCGGAACCGCAAAGAAACTCCAGAAGGTAATGGACGCCGCAGAACAGCTGTACTCGAAGATGAACGAGATCATCGGCGAACTCAAGGCCCTCCAGGGCGAGGTCGAGGACACCAGCGAGCAGGTCGACCGGATCGAACGCGATCTCGCACGACAGCGTGCGCTCCTCGAGGCGCTCGCCGACGAGCAAGGGATCGACGTCGCGCAGGTCATCGAGGCTGCCGACCTGCCCGAGGAGGGTGCGGACGGCGAAGATACGGATTCGGTGGGGGATGAAGAGGACAACACGACCATCTACGTCTCGGACGAGGAGTAGGACGACTGTAGTGGACGGCCACTCACATCAGTCGCTGGTGTTCGACCTTGAGACAGCGATCCTCGACGACGTGTTTGCCTCCCTGTTCGGCCCGCCGTGTCGCCTCTCCGTGTCGGATGCCCAGTTGCGTCCAGATGACGCCCGCGTCGTCGCGTTCGAGCGCCTCGTCGACGATGCCGGGCATCTCATCGCTCGGCCGGAACACGTCGACCATGTCGACGACGTCGGGGACCTCCGAGAGTGAGTCGTGGGCCTCCCGCCCGAAAATCTCGTCTGCGAAGGGGTTGACCGGGATCACCTCGTAGCCGTGGTCAAGCATGTACCGCGGGATGTCGTGGGCCGCCTTCCCCTGCGTCGTCGAACAGCCAACGACGGCGATAGTACCGAGCGTCAGTATCTCGCGGAGTTCGTCGTCCCTTTCGACTGGCATACGCCCGTAGACGCCGGCGAACGCAAAAAGGGTGGTGCCGGGCCGGATCAGGTTTCTGCGACGCTCGCGTCGATCCCGGGGAACTGGACGCTCACCTCGCGATTCTCGTCGACTGCTACGACGCCGTCGAACAGTTGTTTCATCGTGTTCATCGTCTCGGCATCGTGTGCAGTCGACTCGATGAGGTAGACGCCCAGCGCGTCGGCATCCTCGATACGACTCGTGAACACGTGCATGAACCGGAAGACCGTCTGCATATCCGAGTATACGAGCAGGGTGGAGAGGGAGTCGAGTACGATGCGGTTCTGCCGGAGATCACGCTCGCTGTAGAATTCCTCGACGAACTCGGAAAACTTGATCCCGATACCCGTCATGTCGCCCGGCGAGGAGGCGAATTTCACGGTCGGTGTGTCAGTTGCTGACTGCCCTTGGTGCTGGGTCACACAGTCGACGATTCCGATGTCGGTGTCGTCGGGGTTCGAGAGCAACGACCGGAAGTCCGTGAGAACCCGATCGGAACTGTCACGAGTCGTGACGATTATGGTTCCGTCATCGTCCGCAGCACCGTGAGCGAGAATCTCGAACGCGAGCTTTCGCTTGCCTGTCAGTGGCGGCCCGGAGATCAGGATGTTCGTGCCCGGATCTACCGTCGCAGCGTCGAAATTGGGTCCGAGATCGTACATCGGGTTTCTCTACACAGGCGTGCAAGCCCCGCCCCACTGCGTTGTTACAGATCAACTCCGGGCGAATATATATGCCTTTTTGTATCTCGGGTGGTCCGAATCCGGGGAGTTTTTATCCCGACGATGGCTTGTTCCCAACAGGGCGCTTAGCTCAGCTTGGACAGAGCGAGTGGCTTCGGACCACTAGGTCGCGGGTTCAAATCCTGCAGCGCCCATAGATTTTCCGACCGATAATCGCCTAACAGCGCGGGGATTGTCGGTCGAACGACCGGGGTGGGGTGCTTTCGTTCGATGGTCGAACGACGGGTGGTTTCCACCGGGATTCGCGTACAACCAAACAGGTGGCAATTCAGAAAATCAATCGCCGATTGTCCTCCGATCTCTCACGTGTTCTGAACGGGAAGGTCTTGACCGAAATGGTCGTGGTCTCTCTTGATCGTCGTGATGGTTATGATCAGTCCGAGCGCTTTCCCGTCGACGAGACACCCTCAACCCTGCTCTAGTTTGCAAGGAGCGTTTCGAGGTCTCTCTCGGTGATCGGCTGAGCACCCGAATCCAACCCTGCACCCCGAGCCACGCGAACAGGACTCGGCGGATGCAGATTCGCTTCGTCCAACAGCGCATCGTCGTAGAACACCTCGCGCGGGGTGCCGCTACCGATGATATTTCCGTCGGCCATCACGCAGACGCGGTCGGCCACTTCGGCCGCGAATTCGAGGTCGTGCGTCGAAAGCACGACACTCATTCCCGCTTCGTGGACCTGTTCAATGCGGTCGGCGACCAGTCGTGAACGCTCGGGATCCAACCCGGCTAGCGGTTCGTCGAGAACGATTACGCTCGGTTCCAAGACCAGCACTCCAGCCAACCCGATGAGTCGTTTCTCGCCGCCGCTCAGATAGTGCGGGATCCGGTCTTCGAGGTGTCCAGCATCAACGGTGGCGAGCGCTTCACGGCCGCGTTCTTTGGCCTCTTTCCCCGAGGTGCCATAGTTCTGAAGTCCGAACATCACGTCGTCCAGGACGGTCGGTGCGACGAGTTGCGTGTCGGCGTCCTGGAAGACGAATCCGACCTCCTTTTTGGCGTGTGCTTTGTTGTCCTCGGTGATCGAAGTCCCGTCAACCACGAGTTCACCGTCGTCGGGTACGAGCGTCGCGTTCAGGTGTTCGAGCAACGTCGATTTCCCTGCGCCGTTGCCCCCGACGAGTGCGACTACCTCGTCGGGATAGACCTCGAACTCGACGTCGTGCATTCCGACCGTCCCGTCGGGATAGGTGTGTGCCCCACACCGAAGAGAGAGGAGCGGTGTTTCGTCCCGGCTCATATCGCCACCCCGTACGTCACGGCTGCTGCATAGCCGATGACCACTGCGTACGATCCAACGACGATGAGGATCTCGTGGATGGACGGCCGCGAGACATCACCATAGAGGGTAACGTCCCCATCGTAACCGCGTGCTTCCATCGACTTGACGAGCCGCTCGGACTGCTCGATTGCAGACAACATCGTCATTCCGAGAATCCGGGCGTACAGCCGCTTGTTCGACCAGAACTCCGAGAGGTTCGCTCCGCGAGCGAGTGCTGCCTTCACCAGGTTCTCCAGCACCTCGACCATCACGAAGGTAAACCGGTACGTCAGCAGCGCGACCTGATCGACCGGCCGTGGGAGTAGACGACCGAGAATGTAGGCGACATCCGTGTACTTCGTCGTCATCGTGGCCGTCAAAGTGAACGTGACGACGGTCAGCGACCTGAAACTAAGCTCGGCGAATAGGACGAGACCCGCCCACGTGACCGAGACCTCGCCGACGGGTGTCGTGAGAGCCCCACCAATCGGCACTCCGGGTTCGAGGAAGGCCAGTGGCCCCGCGACGGAGACGATAAACAGCAGCGGCAGCGTGTACCAGCCCGCCAGCCGTCTGAACGGGAGGTCAGCGAGTCCGTAGACTATCAGGACGATACCGTACAGACCAGCCAGAAGTGCCAGCCGATCTAACACGGTGACTGCGAGGACGAGCGCACCGACCACGCCGAGCTTTGTCCACGGGTTTACGCGATGTAGTCGACTGGTTCGCTGCTCGGCGTACGCGGTGATGAGTCGCGGGTCAGGGACGTGGTTCGAGAGCGTCGTCACAGTTATTTTGTCGCGCGCTCCCGCTCTTTGAGGCCGTAGTAGCGGTCCACGTAGACGTAGAGTCCGACTCCGAC